>WHTL01000308.1 GCA_009377735.1 Acidimicrobiia bacterium | reverse complement strand
CGACGCCGCCGCCGACAGTCTCAACGGACGGCCTAGACAAACCCTCGATTGGATGACACCATCAGAGAAACTCGCCGAGATCATCGTTGCGTCCACCGGTTGAGATCGCCCGTCAAAAATCCGCACAGAACGGCCCGGCGGGGCGCTCCTCCACGTTCTGCGCGTAGAATCTCGCCCCAACGCGTCAAAAATCCACACAGAACGGCCCGGCGGGTCGCTCCGCCTCGTTCTGCGCGTAGAATCTCGCCCCAACGCGTCAAAAATCCGCACAGAACGGCCCCGGGCGTCCGAACGGTGGGCTGGGTCAGAGACCGTGAAGTGTGTCCACCATCAGATGATCGACCACGTTCTGCAAAGCCTCGCTGTGGTTGGCACCGGCGAGGATGGCTGCCTCGTAGGCGGCGAGCTGGCGATCGGCGGAGGTGCCTTCGGCCACGATCTGACGGGCGTGCTCCATGTGTTTGCTGATACCTAGGATCTCGGCGTCGATCGAGGTCATTTCGATCAGTTCCTCTATCAGTTCGCCGTAGGGGACCAGCTCACCCCTCCCAAAGTCGATCAGAGTGGCTTCATGTCCATAGCGCTGCGCCCGCCATACGTTTTCGGAGATGAGGGCAGGGCTGTACATGCGCCAGCGGTGATTGTTGAGTCTCATCCGATACAGCATGTGGAGGATCCCCAGATAAAACGCAGCGATGGTGATCCCATCCTCGAGCCGGGTCGCCACATCGGAGATCCTCATCTCGAGGGTGGGATATCGATGGGATGGTCTTATGTCCCACCACAACTTGGTCGGGTCCTCGATTATCCCCGCCCCCACCAGGATGTCAACATGACGCTCATACTCCCGCCATGAGCTGAATTCCTCGGGGATCCCGGTGCGGGGGAGCGTCTGGAACACAGAAAGCCGATAGCATTTGAGGCCCGTATTCCGCCCCGTCCAGAACGGCGACGATGTCGAGAGGGCGAGGACGTGAGGCAGGAAGTACTTGAACTGATTCATCATGTCGATCCGAAGGTCGGGATCCTCGATCCCAACATGGACGTGCATCCCGCAGATGACCAGGCGGCGCGCCACTTGCTGTAGATCGGAGGCGAGCTCCCGGTAACGGTCTTGGTCGGTGGTCTCCTGACTCCACCATTCGGCCGATGGATGGGTGGACGACGCGACGAGAGCCCCGCCATACTCCGTGACAACCTCGTCCAGCGCCAACCGCATCGACCGCAGATCCTCCATCGCCCCATTCAGGTCGGTAGCGACCTGAGTTCCGACCTCGATCTGCGCCTTGAGGAACTCGGGACCGACCTTTTCACCGAGTATCTCGGTCAAACCCTTCCACATGCCACTGGGAGGAGACTTCATAAGGTCCCTGCTTTCCCGGTCGACGACCAGGTACTCCTCTTCGATCCCAACGGTAAACGCCGGCTTCGAAACTGGCATGGAGATGGCTCCTTTGGTGACGCCGAATCACCCTATCAGCACCGAGAGCCGGCTGTCTTCACATTCCTCTCGGACATGGCACTGCCCAACGTGATCGTTGACCAGACCCATCGCCTGCATGAACGCATACATGGTGGTCGGCCCGACGAACTTCCAACCACGCCGTCTCAGATCGGTGGCAATGGCCGACGACGTCTCTGTGACGACCATATCTGCAGTCGGAATCGATGTGGCCGGCTCGGCATAGTGCCAGAAATAGTCGGCAAGCGAACCCTGCTCTGCTACGAGCTCGAGAGCACGCGCGGCGTTATTGATCGTTGCCCGGATCTTGCCCTGATGGCGGATGATTCCCGGATCCGAGAGAAGGCGGGCAACGTCGTCCTCATCGAAACGGGATACGGTGCTCATGTCGAAGCCCACAAAAGCCTGGCGAAAGGCGGGTCTCTTTCGGAGAATGGTTATCCAAGACAAGCCTGACTGGAAACCCTCCAGACAAACCTTCTCGAATAGGCTACGATCATCGGTGGTTGGCCGACCCCACTCTTCGTCGTGATACTCGACATAGAGGGGGTCGTCGCCACACCACCCGCATCTGGGCAACCCATCTGAGCCTGTGATCGCACGCATCTAGGCCACTCCGTCAGGCGTCCGGTGTTTCCGCTCGCATCTCGTGCTGTAGCCGACGCGACTCCGAAAGGACCCTCCCGAAGAGGTCGGCAACATGCTCGGGCTCCAGACCGTGGTGGACGGCTTCCTTTCGGATTATGTCCAGCAGCTCCGCCTCACGATCGGGAATCTGCACCGGCATTCCCCTTTCGTGCTTGACCTCGCCGATACGTTGGCTCAAGTCCTGCCGCCGCCCGAGCAGACGGACTATCTGGCGATCAATCTGATCGATGTCGGTCCTCATCCGATGGATACCGAGGGCGACCATGAGATCCGAGAACGGACCGAACCCAAGCTGTTTGTCGGAGGAACGGGCTATCTCGGGGCTGGGATGTACCTCGACGATGAGCCCGTCTGCACCTACCCCCTGAGCCGCAAGAGCGAGAGGGCGCACCCGCGACGCACCTCCCGCGGCATGGGAGGGGTCGACGATGATCGGAAGGTGCGTCAACTCCCGCAGCGACGGCACCGAATTGATATCGAGCATGTCAGTGCGCCCGGTACCGAAGGTCCTAATGCCACGCTCCACCAGAACCACCTGCTCGTTTCCTTCGGCGAGAACGTACTCGGCCGACCAAAGCCACTCGTCGAGTGTTGCCGACGGCCCTCGCCTGAGGAGTACTGGCTTCCCGAGACGTCCCAGCACCCGCAGGAGTTCGAAATCCTGCATGTTGGCCGAAGCGACCTCTAGAACATCAACCTTCTGCGCTATCTCCTCGGCGTGGACTGCCTCGGTCACCTGGGTGACGGTGGGCAGACCCACCCGTCGTCCCGCCGCGGCGAGCAGATCGAGACCGTCGGATCCCAGACCGTGGAAGTCGTATGGGGACGAGGCAGGCTTGTAGGCGTTTCCCCGCAGGAGCGATGCACCGTATTCGACGGCCGCGTCGGCCACGGTTTCCATCTGTTCCTCGGATTCGATCGCACACGGGCCAGCGATCACCGGGAACGGGTCGTGTCCCAGTCGGACCGATCCGATGGTGATGACGGTGGATCCGTGCGTTCCGTTTCGTTCTGCCTTGCGCTCCATTGTTAGCTCCTGGCGGGACAGGACCCGGGACGCAAAACGACCCGGGCCTGGCCCGGGTCGACGTGGTTGCGGTGGTTTGCTTCAGCCCATCACGTCGACCGGGGCCCGGCCCCGGTAAAGACGAAATAGGCGTAGAAGCGGTTGAACATGTCTAGCCACGATAGCACGGGGCTCTAGAAGGTGACGCGACTGGGTCAGTCGGACATCATCTGGTGATCGTCGAGTAGCTTGTCGGTGATCTTGGCCAACATGACGAGCTCCCGTCGAGTCAAGCGGGAGAAGATGAGATCGTTCAACTGGTTGAGATGCGTCTCCTGGGCCCGCTTGAAAAGTTCAACTCCCTCATCGGTAACGGCGACGGTGACGGCGCGGGCGTCGCCGCTGGAGGTGGAGCGGGAAACCAGTCCGCGAACTTCCAGATCGGCGACGAGACGGGAGATCCTGCTCTGGCTCAGCGGGGTGCGTTTGGCCAGGTTGGCCATGTGGTCGGAGCCCTCCTCGCTGTAGGCGGAGAGGAACAGCAAGATCTCGAACGCCCGGAGTCCGATTCCATAGCGTCTGCGCAAATCGGCGTCGAGGAGGGAGTCGATTCGTTCCCCCGCCCGGATCAGACCGAGAAAGGGCCTGGCGTAATCACGGAGGAGATACTTGAGACCGTTGGGTTTCACTCCCACGCAGTCAAGTCTGGCGGCATCGGGACATTCATCCTGGGTCATGTCCCCATCGTAGTAGAAAGTATTTGCATTCGCACGCATCTTATTATATGCTTGCACATACAACGACAAGGGAGAACATATGAAGAGGAACGGAAACGACAAGACGAAGGGACTGGAAACGACAGGTAGCTTCACGTCGACCGAGGAGCGCTTCCTTCAGACCGAGAGACTGTTGGGGCGGGTGGCAACCGTGGGTGCCGACGGGGTACCCCATGTCACACCCGTAGGAATGTGGAGCCTCACTGACGGGAGCATCGAGGTCAGGGGTCACGGTCTGGACGAGACCAAGAAGTTCCGCGATGTCCGCCTTCGGGGCACCGCTGCCATCTCGATCGACGACGTCCCCCAGACCGACGGTTGGTCGCCTCGCGCCGTGCTGGTGCGTGGCCGAGCCGACGCCGTGGAGGAGCCAGAGCCCCTTATCCGCATCCACCCGGATCGGGTGATCTCATGGGGTTTGGAGGAAAACGAAGGAAAGGACGAAAACGAGAAGGAGAAACTATGACAACGACAACCAAATACACCAGCGAGAACACCATGGAGACCACGGAACCATCCGGGTGGGTTCGCCCTGTCGGCGTGGCCGCAGCATCGGCGGTCGCCCTGGTGATCTGGGCGATCGGTGGTGCCCTCGGGGCCGACTACGTGGTGCCCGGATTCACCGGCGCGCCAGATCAGGTCAACGCCGTCGATGTGATCATGGTCGCAGCCGGCATCTCCCTGGTCGGGTGGGGGTTCCTCGCCCTCCTAGAGCGGTTCACCAAAAACGCTCGACGCATCTGGACGATCGTCGCCGCCGCCTTAACGGTGCTCTCGATCGTACCCAACGCATTGATGGCGGG
>WHTL01000169.1 GCA_009377735.1 Acidimicrobiia bacterium | reverse complement strand
TGCGCCACCCACAACCTCCTCAAGCTCCACCGTCACCGACCAGCCCCCAACATGTGAGGAAGCGCGCCCAATCTTGACCCTCACCCCGAACTCTGCCCCGACCTACCCGTCACACCCCGAGACAAAGCGCAACAGCCTCTTGCGGGTGAGATTCTTGAGCTCATTGATCAGGAGTGTGATGCGGGTGGCGAAGGCGAAATCGTCCTGGCCTGTCACGTTCAACCGGTTGATGTTCTGACGGGCGATGGCCGCGTTGGAGCAGATGTAGACGATGTCAATACGTTCCACGCCCTGGTCGTCGAGGTGCTCTATGGCTTTGGCGATGACACCACGGGCCACCAGGGTCTTTCCTAGCCCGACCTCGTCGGCGACCAGGAAGCGATGCGCCGGGTCGTCGTCGAGATACATCTTCTGAAACACGTAATCAACGGTTTCACGCTGGAAGTCCTTGAGCCCCGACATCACCAGCGAGAAGTCGTAACGACTCATGTCCGCATCCCCTCCCGCGCATCCCGCATCGCTGGCCATATGGCGTCGAGGCCGTCAGGGAGTAGCTGGCGGCCAGCCTCCGTCTCCTCCAGATCCCGCACGAGACGATCGATGTGATCTAGTGCCTCGGGGGTGCGGGCCAGCGCTCGCAACATCGACTCGAACAAGGGGAGTTGGAAGGATTCCCACTCCCGTTCAGATGCGCCTGATCCGAGAAGAGCGGTGATCGCTCCGAAATCGGTGTCACCGATATCGGTCAGGAGCAGGAGGAGATAACGGAGGACATCGTTTTTGGATTGCAGTTGTGCGGTCAGGATCCGTTGCAGCCGATCGGATGGGGCGCCGCTCAGACTGGCGTTGAGTACGAACATAGCCGACACATCGCCGTCATCGCTGGGTGCGGTCAACTCGAAGACGATGAAGGAGCTGATGGCCTGGAGGGAGAGAGCGGTGAAGGTGACGTCGACGGGTTCGCCGGGATCGAGCCTCACGGCACCCGAGTCGTCCAGAGTGACGGGTCGACATGTGACAGACAGATCCTTCCACTCGGGGATAGGTAGTTCGCCGGCCACCGTCATGGTGTAACCGGATTCCGCCTCATCGACCACCGCGATCAGAGGCATCGAGGCGAGTTCCCGACCCAGGCGGTCAAGGACGAGAGCTACCTTCTCGGCGTCGCCTGGCTGCTCTGGCTCGGGTTCGGAACGGCGATACTCGACGAGCAGGGATCTGAGGTCGGTGGGCTCGTCGTCGGTGCCGAGGAGCGTATCGATGCCAAGCTTCGTCCTCCTCCCGGACAGCTCGACGAGGAACTCCACGTTTCCGCCAAATCCGGCATCAGTGGCGTTGGTGGAGCCGGTCTGCACCGTCACTACGGAGCCACGCTCCGCCACATATACCTTGGCATGGAGACCAGTCATCGTGCCCATAGAGGCTTCGACATGAGCCTCGTCGGGTATGGCGTGGTCGGCGCCTTCGAGATCGTAGGAGCCGTCGGCGAGTTGGTACACGGCTTCGAAGCGGTCGAGCAGGGACAGGTGGATCCGGTCTAGAGATTCCGGTCGGGAAACCAAGATGGCGGTATTTGACGTGTCGAGAATCCGCTGCAGAGCCCCATTGGTAAGGAACGGTGAGATGACCAGCATCCGGTCGACCTGTTCCATGTCTGGAGTGGGCACACCGGAGCCCATGGGCACGAATCCAATCTCTCGGACATCCTCGGGACGTTCCCAGACGACGTGGCGCAGCTCATCGGCAAGTCCCTCGATCGCCTGTTCCCGCTCCGAGTCGACCGCAGCGACCGTGCGATCAGGAAGACTGGAGACGAAATTCGCCAATGGTTCGTTCTCCTCAACGAGGTCCGCTGAGAGCTCACCTTCGAGACGAACGACGGTGTCCCATGACCTGTCGAAGGTGAGGTTGCGACTGAGGATGAGAAGCCTGTAGGAACGTTCCGTCTTCTCCGGTGACACGAAGCGGAGGACCCAGATCTTGGGATGAAAGATGTAGCCCGGTAGAGGAGCGACGCTGGGATGGACGGTGTCCTCCAGGTAGGCGAGGATCGGTTGGTATCGGCTGGAGAGGTTGATTTGGCCGGTCTGACAAAAGATGTCGATGTGGTCGGCGTGACGACGCACCGATTCCAACAAGGCGAGAGGGTCGGTCGACTTATGGTCGCCCGATTCGGCGATTCGTGCGTCAAAGAGGGCGAATGAAAGTGGAGCGAGAAGGAGCGCCTCCAGGTCAAGCGAGAAGGTTGTTGCAACGGCCCGGTTTACCACCATCCCGGATGGCGGTCGGAGGGCGTCGAGGAGCAGGGATCTGTTGTCGGGCTCAAGCATCGGAGAGCCCCGCGGCGATGTCCGAGAGATATGTGGAGGCGGTCCCCCACCGATAGTCGAGCCGTCCAAGACTGGAGCTTCCCGACCACCTTTCCAAGGCTCGATGGGAGCGGAGCCGTGCCGTGCCTGGCTACGTTTAAGAGTGATCTCCCGCTGGGTGATCAGATCGGAGATATCGCTGGTCAACTTTGCGATCCCCGCCGGGTCGGTGCGCACCCGCTCCAGCCAGGTGGAGACGAAACTTCTTGTGGGGGCGGGGACATTCGGATTGGCGGTGATGACAGTGTGCCAGAAGTCTGTCAGATCCCACGCCTCGAACCGTTCCCAAAGGGCGTCTACTTCATCGGCCCAAGCTGACAACCCTTCCTCATACTCGGACCGAGTTCGTCGTAGCTCCGACCCGTCATTCCTCTCTCGAGGGCGCTCCGTGCCAACAGCAGGTTGTAGGTGAGGGCGGCGCCATGGATGGCGAGGGAGAAGAGCTCGGCGTGATCAAGATTTGAGGTCAGGGGATCGGGCAGGTCGATGGCGTCAGGGTGATCCCACGGGAACTGGGCTTCATTCTCGTCGAGACTGCCCATGATTAGGTGGGTGAGGAGGCTGTCGGGGCAGCTGCGGGCCATCTGTTCGCGGAAGAACTCGGCCTCGGTGCGGGTGATAGCGAAGGTAGTGGTATCCCATAGGTCGTCTGGTGGCGGGGGAAGGCTAGGACTCCAGTTAGCGGGTGCTCGGTCTGATACGTCGACACCGGCCTCCCGCATTGGACGATCGTTGAACTGCTGGTAGAAGGAGTCGAGAGAGCGGTGATAATCACCGTTCGATCCGGGGAACCGTCTGAAGTCGAATGTTCCTAAACCGCCCCAGTACACGATGGATGGGAGTCGCTGCAGATTCTCCCGGGCATCCCAGCCGATGACCCCTTCATTGACTGTGACGCCGCCGGTTTCCATGGCATAGATGAGGTCGGTCTGAAGACGACGCGAGTGTTCCGTGCCTGACGGGATGGGACCTTCTCAGCCTCCATCCGCAGATATACCCAAGGGATGAAGAAGAAATAGCGGACACGCGTCTGAATCGTGGAGATGCCCGGGAAGAGCAGATCAGAGAATGTGTCCCTAACGGAGCCAATCCCGAGCTCGTCGAGGGTGTCCGACTCCCTGAACATGTCGATGACCTCGCGCATGCGCCGTTGCTCGTCCTCGGAGTAGTCGAGCCAAGCGATCAGCGATGCCATCAGTTATCAACACGCTCCCTCTCGCGTGCGCTGATCATAGGGGAGGGCAGGATCGACCGCTTGGAGCTACCAAGCCGGTAGGGTTCAGGGTTTGTTCTCCGGATTAGCATCTGACCCTGGACAGAACCCTCCCACGGGGCGGACACGGCCGGAAATCTTCGAATATGATCCGAACCTACTAGGTAGTCGCGTCCGGGTTCCGGAGGTAACCCATGCTGGAGGGACCACAGCTCGAATACAAGGAACGGCTCGATCCAACAGAGCGACATGACCAGCTGACCCTCGTCAAAGAGATTGCGGCGATGGCCAACAGCGAAGGGGGCAAGATCCTAGTGGGAGTGACGGATGATGGAACGGCCCTGGGGATTCCGGACTCCGAAGTCGCAAGATGGGATCCCGCCAAGATTGGTGATCTCCTAGACAGCTTCATGAACCCCGATCAGGTTGACATCGGCGTTGAAGTTCAGTCTGAGGGGTTCCCTGAGGGCAGGAGCGTCGTCGAACTGACTGTCTCAAGGCACCCCACGCCCCCAATTGTCCTGTGTAAGGACGGCAACATTCACGGTTCTCGGTCTTTCTTCAGTAAAGGCACCGTGCTCGTCCGGCACAACACCAAGGCGGAACCCGCGAAGCGGTCGGACTTCCTGCGATGGCGGAACGAAATCCGCGATCGGATCCTTCAGCAGTTTCAGATGGTCGTAAGAGCGCCCGAGAGTGCACATCTACGAATGGTGGAAGGCGAGGAAGTTCGCGATGAGCCGAAATACATGCTCTCCCGAGCAGTTGATCTATTCCGGCAGAGAAGAGAGAAGCTTCTCGATGGAGCTGACTTGCTCTACTTGTTCGAGAATCGGCATGTCCTCGACCTATCCGAGGATCTGGTTCCCGAACTACTCATCCAAAGCGCGCTGAGACGGAGAGCGACACTGTTCTTCTGGATCGCTCTGGTTCAGCCGTCTCCGGATCGCATCAGCCAGATCCTGCTCGACGCCCTTCAGATGTCCGATCGTGACAAGTCCGATATGGCTAACGCTATTCCCCTTATCGCGGCGATGTATCTGACCCATCAGCAGTACGGGGACCTAACCACCGAGATGGCCGTCTCACCCTATGCTCATATCAAACAAGCGGGTGTCGAGTATCCAACGATCACGAGCGCGGGCGAGGAGGTTGAAAACCGTCGAGGGATGAGGATCGATGGCATTTCTATGAGCGACCTCGGCAGCGACGAACTGCTCGAGTTAGCTGACAGGCTGGTTTCAGAGGGCAACTCGGGCCGTTTGTCCCGTCGTATGCCGACTCTAGGTATCGAGTATCTCGCCCGAAGGATTGGCTCGGACTGAACGGAATCTACGTACCTGGGTGATAGCTCGTGCCTGCCCGGTGGTAGCACCACGAGAAACGTGCCGTTCGGCTGCTCGCCGCTTGTGCCACGCGTGACAGCCTATTAAGGGATTGTTTCGATGCCTCGCCCGGCATTCTGTCGGCTGCCTCGGTTATGGTGCCAACCAATGGGATGGATGTCATGACGACGGATTCGATCGAACGAGCTGACCACTTTCTTTCCGACCAGCCGGGGCCGATCCCCTGGCAGATACCGGATGGGGGTAGGGGGAAATTCGAACCTGTAAATCTATTCTTGGGACAGGGTTCTAACCCACTTGAAGTCGCTATCGCCGTTGGGTCGTCGAAGCCAAATGTCAGCGATGTACGGCAGTTGTGGAAGCGGCGCAAATCGGGAAGGCCTGCTCCGCTCCTCCTCATCGCCCTCTACCCGGTAGAGGGCGGCCTGCGCGCCGCCACCTGCGGGCCCGTGGGTGACGACCCGGCAGTCCTGGTGGATCGCGATGTCGGTCAGGTGGAGCGCATCGCAGCGACCGCTCTCGCCGAGCCCGGCCGTAACGCTGCCATTCGGTTCCTGGCCGATACTCTCTCAGATGAAGACGATGAGCTGCCCGGGCTCCGCAATTCAGGCATGTTCGCCACCCACCAGCTCGTCAACGGGGTTCCGAACCGTTCGGACTGGTCCGACCTGACGAATCAGGCTCGTCCCCTTCTGGCGAAACGAGGCCAGCAGCTCGTGACCGCTCTGGGATTCGAGATCGACCAGCTTGGTGTTTCGACCTCGGTCCTTCGAATTGGGGACTCTGGCCCTAAGGCGGCCGTGGCGGTGTTCCTCAACGAGAACGAGACACCCGAAGGGACGTCGCAGCGGTTCGCCAGCACGAGCCCCATATCGAAGGCGCTCGCCCAAGCTGACATCGAAAGATTGCCATATGTGGTACTTACTCGAGGGAGCCAGATCAGGATCTATTCAACCCGTAAGGACGTTGGAGTAGGCCGAAAGGGTCGGGCGGAGACCTTTATCGAGGCCAATCTTGCACTCCTGCCTGATGACAAGGCTGGGTATGTCCCTCTGATTTTCGGCGCCAATGCCCTTCGATCGGATGGTACCTTCACAGAGATCCTTGATCTCTCGAAGGACTTCGCCGCCGGCCTTGGAGAGCGACTGCGTGACCGCATTTACAAGGAGGTCGTTCCCGAGCTGGCGCGAATCGTAATCAAGCACAGCAACATCGAGGAACCTACCGAAGACGACCTGAACGACCTCTATGAGATGGCGATGGTCGTCCTTTTCAGGCTCCTATTCGTGGCCTATGCCGAGGATAAGGACCTCTTGCCCTATCGCGAGAACGGGAGGTATCAGCGAAATGCTCTGAAGACGCTGGCACGTGACCTCGCCGACCTAGCCAACGAAGACGGGCTCGAGCCTGATCCGGTTGCGACCAGCACGTGGGACCAGATCCGGGGTCTGTGGCGAGCAGTGGATGAGGGCAACAGCGACTGGGCCGTACCTCCCTACAACGGTGGAATGTTCTCGTCCGATCCCGCTGTCACCCAGGTCGGGGCTCGTCTCTCCCAACTCGAGGTGACCAATGCCGAGGTCGAACCTGCTCTGCTTGCCCTGCTCGTTGACCGTGACACGAACGGTGTATATGGCCCAGTCGACTTTCGTTCTCTCTCAGTGCGCGAGTTCGGAACCATCTACGAGGGCCTGCTCGAGTCGAATCTGGCCGTGGCCAGGACTGATCTCACGACGGACTCCGACGGCACCTATATCCCCGCCACGGACTCAAATGATATCGTGGTCGAACAGGGCCAGCTGTATCTTCATGACCGCTCCGGGGTTCGCAAGGCAACGGGGAGCTATTTCACCAAACCCTTCGCAGTAGAGCATCTCCTCGACCATGCTCTCGACGCCGCCCTCGACGATCACCTGGAACGCCTGCAGGCGATGGTCGACACCGGGGAAGAGGCGGAGGCCGCCCTAGCTTTCTTCGATTTCCGGGTAGCCGATATCGCCATGGGCTCAGGGCACTTCCTCGTTGCTGCAGTCGATCACATCGAAACCCGCCTTTCGTCCTTTCTTGTCGAGAACCCCATTCCCGGAGTCGTGAATGAGCTGCAGCGCCTCGGCAACTTAGCGCTCGACAATCTCGGCGAACTGGCAGAGGGGGTCGAGATCGAACAGGCAACCCTGCTCCGCCGACAGGTTGCTCGCCGCTGTATCTACGGCGTGGACCTCAACGTTATCGCCGTGGAACTCGCCCGTCTTGGGATGTGGATCCACACCTTTGTTCCCGGACTACCCCTTTCCTTCCTGGATCACAGCCTGGTCCAAGGGAACAGTCTCACCGGAATCGGCACACTCGACGAAGCCGTCGATGCGCTCGTGCCGGAAAAGACAACAGCAGGAACCAAGCGCGGGCTGCGCGCCGTTATTGGTGACCTCCTCGAAGCAGCCCGACCGAGCCTTCGTAAACTAGCCCAGACCTCAGATGCCTCTGCCCAAGAGATCAAGGATGCGCGGGCCGCTCATTTCGCCGCTCGGGAGGCTGTCGACACGGTGCGAAAGCTCTTCGATCTAGCCTGTGCGGTCCGTCTCGGGGAGGTTGAGGCGATCGCGAACTTCAGTGAAGAGAGCATCGCTACCAACCGGCGGCTCCCCGAAGCGGAATTGCTAGCAGACGACTTCCGCGCTCTCCACTACCCGATTGCCTTCCCTGAAGTCTTCCTTCGTGACAACCCAGGTTTCGACTGTGTCCTCGGTAACCCACCCTGGGAGAAGGTGAAGATTGAGAGACACGGTTGGTGGGCACTTCGTTATCCCGGCCTTCGGAGCCTTCCTGTTTCGAAACAGAACAGCGAGATCAAGCGGCTCTCTCTCGACCGCCGGGACTTGGCAGCACAATTCGACACGGACCTTAAGACGGTCGACTACCTCCGAGCGGTACTGGTGAGAGGCCCATATCCGGGCATGGGCACAGGTGATCCCGATCTCTACAAGGCGTTTGCGTGGAGATTCTGGGATCTGATCCGAGACGGTGGCGCCATCGGGGTGGTCCTGCCCCGGTCGGCAATGATGGCAGCTGGAAGTGGCCTCTGGCGGCAACAGGTAATCGAGCACGGTCGATTCGAGGACACAACGATGCTCCTCAACAGGGCAGGTTGGGTATTCGACGACGCGGAACACCGATACACGATCGGTCTCGTCGCCGTTCGAAAAGGCGAGGAATTCACTGGTTCCGTTTCCACCCGCGGGCCTTACGCTTCGCTGGAGGCTTACTTCAAGGCGCTGATCGAGGATCCAGCCATCTTCTCGGCCGCGGCGTTGTCTTCCTGTTAACCGGCTAAAGGGGCCGGGCTGGTGGGGGGTGGTGCGGTCAGCTGGTTTTGCGGCGGGTTTTGGGTTCGAGGCGTCGGATTCGTTCTTCGTGTTGTCGGACCTTGTCGGCGACGGCTTCGACGGCGGTGCGGATGTGT
>WHTL01000198.1 GCA_009377735.1 Acidimicrobiia bacterium | reverse complement strand
TCTCTCCTTATAGTGCATGCCTCCACGGTTTCAGGGGAAGCCCACTCCCCCAACCACTCCCTCATATCCGGAGGCAACAAGAACGGCTGATCACGATTCACGGGAACATATCCTTTAGCCATACCCCCCATTCTCACAGTCCGCGCTCGCGATCGCGAGCATTTCGCAACAGCCTCGATAGGGCGAGTTTTCATGCACAGAAAGGTGGGGCATCCGGTCGGCTGAGATGACCCACCCCTCTAGACCTTCTCGAGGCCCTCCTCTAGTGCGGCGATGAGGTCCTCCACGTCCTCCATCCCCACCGACAGTCTCACTAGGCCATCGGTTATACCCGCTGCCTTTCGTTCCTCCGGTGGCACCGCGGCGTGGGTCATGGTTACGGGATGGGTGATGATCGACTCCACCTGGCCCAGATTCTCGGCGAGAGACCAGAGCGGCACGCTGTCCATCAGTTTCTTCCCGGCCTCGGTTCCGCCAGCGACCTCGAACCAGGCCATGGCACCGAATCCCGTTGCCTGACGATTCGCCAACGCATGTTGAGGATGGGAGGGGAGACCCGGGTAGCCGACCTTCTCCACCTTCGGATGACCCTCCAACCATTCGGCAATGGCGAGGGCATTGGCCGATTGACGGTCCATCCGCTCGCTCAGGGTCTTGATTCCCTGCAGCGTTAGCCACGCCACCATCGGTGACATGACCAGACCGGCCGATATTCGGGCGAAGGCGATGGACTCCTGCAGTTCGGCCGAGTCGACCACCACCGCCCCACCGAGGGTGGCGTTGTGGCCGTCGAGATACTTGGTGGTGGAGTGGACGATGACGTTGGCGCCCAACTCGAATGGCTTCTGGAAGTAGGGGGTGAGGAAGGTGTTGTCGGTGACGTGCAAGATGTCGTGTTTGCGTGTGAGTTCGGATACGGCGGCCAGGTCGGTCAAATCCAGGGTGGGGTTGGCCGGTGTCTCGGTGAAGACGAGCTTTGTCTCGGGTCGGATCGCCGCGTCGACTGCCTCAAGATCGGAGGCGTTCACGAAGTCGACATCGACCCCGAACTTACGGAGGAACTGGTCGGCGAACCGATAGGTACCTCCATATACGACACGTCCGATGACAACGTGGTCCCCTGCCCGCAGGAGTCCGAGGAACACGGCCACGGTTGCAGCCATTCCCGATCCGTATGCAGTGGTGTCATGACCACTCTCCAGGACGGTGAGCTTCTCCTCCAGAGCCCGCACCGTCGGGTTCCCCGCCCGACTGTAGGAGTAGCCACGGTCCATATACCCATCCACGGATTCCTGCACGAACGTGGTCGACTGGTGAATCGGTGTGAGGATCCCTCCGGTCACGGGGTCGGGGCTCACACCGGCATGAATCTGATCGGTCCTAAATCCCATCCCCCCATTGTGGCAGTGTTCCCCCGAGCGACCTATCAACCTCCTGGTTGTGGTCGAGGGTGTGGGAATGTGCCCTGAGTCGACTTTTTCACAACGTCGACCGTAGTGGTGTGGGGTGTGTCTAGACCTTGGCCCAGTAGTCCTCGGAATCTTTGGAGGTGCGGAGGGACTCTTCTGTTTCCATGCCGGGGGCCATGGAGGCTTCGGAGCCGGCCATTACCTGGTGGTGGTCGATGTTGAGGAGCCGCAACCAGCTCTGTTGACCCATGGTGAGGCCGATGAAGCATCCCAACTCCACCAGCTCCGGCTCGGTGAAATGGCGGTGGAGGCGCTCCCAGAAGGCATCGTCCACGTCGTAATGCCAGGCGATCGCCTCGGCGTAGGAAAGCGCGGCCTTCTGACGGTCGTCGTAGCTATCCGACTTCTCGTAGTTGAGCAGCTCGTCGTACTGGCCCTCGGCGAGACCCTGGGCACGACCCTTTTCGGACCGCTGGTTGCCGCAGTACTCACACTTGACGGTGCGGGAGATGTAGACGCGGCACAACTCCTTTATGGAGTGGTCGAGTATCCCCTCTCGGAATAGGTTCTTCCAAGAGTCGGCGAAGAACCAGAAAGCCGCCGGCACGTGGGCGCGGATCGCCGAGCTCTCAGGTCGTGGTGTGCCCTCCCGGGCACAGCGTTCCATCTCCGCCTGCATCTCGGGGGTCATGTTCTCGACGGGGAAGTAGCTAATGCGCTGGGGTTCGCTCATGGTTCAACTCCTCGATTGGCACCAGGATTGGCAAACGATTGCGACTCGTCATTCAAGGTAGCGGAGAGCCGACTCTGGTTCAAGGGCGAATCACCCGAACCGGTAACCGACGGAGCGCACGGTGGTGATCCATGCGGAGCGGGAGTCACCCAACTTGGCTCGCAGACGCCGGACATGAACGTCCACGGTGCGCGCCCCTCCGTAATAGTCATAACCCCAAACTTTGGAGAGAAGCTGCTCTCGGCTCCACACCCGTCCCTGGTTCTCGACGAAGAAACGGAGCAACTCGTACTCCATATAAGTGAGATCGAGGGGAACGTCCTCCAGAGACGCCTGATAGGTGAGGGGATTCAGAGAAAGGGACTTGAAATAGAGGACATCTTCGGCTGGGTTCTCCCTGCTAAGTCGGCGGATCCTGAGACCGAGTTCGCCCGGCTTGGGTGGGAAGGTAACGAAATCGGCCACCAGCTCTGTGTTCTCGATGAGGGGAAACTGGAGCGGATCGGCCAGGACGGCCAGGACAGGGATACCGACATCGGCCACAACGGGTTCCACCTCCCGTAGGGTACGTTTGGGATGGTCCCCCAGTTCGACGACCAGGGCGGTGGTGTCGACCAGCCTGTTCGAGATGGTGGGATCGGTGAGGTCCTCGATCGGTACCACTGCGATCCCGATGATCGCCATGGCCGCGACCAGCTCGTCCGAGCAATCCGCGGGGTGCACTGCGACCTGCATCAGGTGATCATGATGAGACTGGAGTAGGTGCCATGGAATCCAGTCCTCAGAGAATGGGGAGGAAGTTCTCCAGCTCGAAGCGGGTCACATGACTCTGGTAGCGATCCCACTCCTTGCGCTTGTTGCGGAGGAACCAGTCGAAAACGTGCTCGCCAAGCGCATCCGCCACCAGCTCGGAGCGTTCCATCAGGTCCAATGCCTCGGCGAGGGAGGAAGGAAGTCGTTCGATGCCCGCGGCGGCTCGATCAGCAGGTGTGAGCCGGTGGACGTCGTCGGCGACCTCCGGTGGAAGCTCATAACCATTCTCGATTCCTGCCAGCCCTGCGGCAAGCAGCACCGACAACGACAGGTAGGGGTTGGTGGCGGCGTCGGCAGCACGGTACTCCACTCGGGTGCTCGACACCTTGCCTTTTTTGGGCGTAGGTACCCGCACCAGCGCCGACTGGTTGTTTCGGGCCCACGACACATAGAGAGGAGCGTCGAACCCGCCGATCAGCCGTTTGTACGAGTTGACCCACTGGTTGGTCACGGCGGTCATCTCGGGGGCGTGATGGAGGAGACCGGCGATGAAGGCTCCGGCTGTCGCAGAGATGCCGTTCGAGGGGTCGTGGAAGGTGTTGGTGTCACCCTCGAACAGCGAGAGATGGGTGTGCATGCCGGAACCGTCATACTGTTCCAGCGGTTTCGGCATGAACGTGGCGTAGATCCCGTGTTGGAGTGCCACCTCCTTGACAGTGAGACGGAAGGTCATGATGTTGTCCGCCATGGTCAAGGCGTCGGTGTAGCGAAGGATGATCTCGTGCTGGCTGGGTGCCACCTCATGATGGGAGTGCTCGACAGGGACACCCATGTGCTCCAGGGCATTGATGGTCTTACGCCGGTACTCCTGGGCAACATCGAGAGGGGTGAGATCGAAATAGCCTCCCCGGTCGAGCGTCACGGGCTCCGGGCCGGAGTCGGCGAAGTAGAAGAACTCCAGTTCCGGAGCGACATAGAAGGTATATCCGAGGTCGGAGGCACGAGCCAGGTTCTTTTTGAGGACGGTCCTTGGGTCGCCGGCGAACGGCTCGCCATCGGGCGTGTGGATGTCGCAGAACATGCGGGCCACCTGCTGTTCCTCCCGCCAGGGGAGCACAGCAAAGGTCTGCGGATCGGGTATGGCGAGCATGTCGGCTTCCTGGACCCGGGCGTAGCCGTCGATGGCGGAGCCATCGAAGGTCATCCCCTCATCGAAGGCTACCTCGAGCTCCGCGGGGCTGATCGACACCGACTTCAGAAACCCTTGGACATCGGTGAACCAGAGCCGTATGAATCGCAGGCCCCGCTCCTCGACGGTGCGCATGACGTAATCGGCCTGTTTGCTCATGTCTCGCTTTCGATGGGCTAGAGGTATGAGGATATAGGGGGTGGGGCACGGTTGCAGCGTCCTGGAGTCGAACTCGACACAATTTCCTCAGCATGTCTATGGTCCTTCGCTAGGAAGGAAACCCCGAGTGGTCGCACTCGGGATGAGGCACGTTTCGGAACGCTTCTTGCCGACCAGCGTCGGCGGCCCATCGAGCATCCGTGAAACCTGTGGAAGGTGACATTTGTGAATGGTCGAAGATGGGCCGCGTTGCTGGTCGTGGTGACGCTTGGTGTGCTACCGATGGTGTTGTCGGCGAATACCGACGAATTCGAGGATGTTCCCGCCGATCACGTGTTCCATGACGATGTGGGTTGGCTGGCGGAGGAGGGCATCACGTTCGGGTGTAACCCTCCGGAGAACGATCGGTTCTGTCCTGATGATGTGGTGACCCGTGGTCAGATGGCGGCGTTCCTTGTGCGTGGTCTCGGGCTCTCCGAGGCTGGGGATCAGGGGTTCGTGGACACTAATGGTGTGTTCGCCGATGATGTGGATCGGTTGGCTGCGGCGAGCATCACCTTCGGGTGTAACCCGCCGGAGAACGATCGGTTCTGTCCCGAGGCCGAGGTGACCCGTGGTCAAATGGCGGCGTTCCTGGTGCGTGGTCTTGGGTTGTCCGCAGCCTCGGATCAGGGGTTTGTGGACACAGACGGTGTCTTCTCAGAAGATGTGGATCGTCTGGCGGCGGCGGGTATCACGTATGGCTGTAATCCGCCGGAGAATGATCGGTTCTGTCCCGATGACGTTGTGACCCGTGGTCAGATGGCTGCGTTCCTACATCGTGGTCTCGAACAGGAGGACCCACCGGGGACCACCACCACGACCTCCACTTCTACCTCGACGACGTCATCCATCACGACGTCCACAACCTCGTCGACGACCACGACGTCTGTCGCTACTACCACCACGACCGAGCCACCTGCAACCACGGTGCCAACTCCCGGTTTGGAGGTCGTCAGCGAACTCCCGGGCCTCATCCTTTTCGAGACGTATGAGGGAGTTCTCGAGGCATCCGGAGGATCGGGGTCCTACACCTGGGAGGTGGACGGACTCCCCCAAGGTCTAATCCTCGATCCCGAATTCGGTGTCATCTCCACTGATCCGTCTTCCCCACCTGTAATCGGAGCAGGGGACCCACTCGTGATAATGGCGACGGTCACCGACACGATCGATGGTGATCAGGCTCAACGGGAGATCGAGATCCCCGTTGTTGGTGGTGCGGCACTCGCCTCACAGGGCGCCTACAGCACTTGTGCTATGACGACTGAAGCTACTGCGTACTGTTGGGGATTCAACGGTCAGGGTCAGCTCGGTGACGGCACCACCGAGTGGTCGACCGTCCCCGTCGGGGTGCAGAATCCGGAAGGGACCGGACCTCTGACCGGGATCGTGGATCTCGACATGCGGGGCACCCAACCGGGTCATCATGCCTGTGCGGTGACCGACGAAACCCGCGCCTATTGCTGGGGCTCGCACAACTGGGGGGAGTTGGGCAATCCCGACGGGTTCGACGACGGACTACCGAGACATGCCCTCCCCATCGTGGTCCTCGACCCGGAGGGGCAGGCTCCCCTTGAGGGGGTGACCCAGGTTGCAGCAGGGGACTATCACACCTGTGCGGTGACCGAAGAGAACACTGCCTTCTGCTGGGGGAACAATGAGCAGGGCCAGCTGGGAAACCCCGCTGTGGACGAGGGCCCGAGACCCCACACCCTGCTAGCGGTACCGGTGATGGACCCGACCGGAGAGAGCCCCATCACCGGCATCGCCCGGATCGACACCGGGAACGGCCATACCTGTGCGATGACCACCGATGGTGGTGTCTACTGCTGGGGGCTCAGCAATGGTGGTCTCGGTGACGGTGAGACCACGCAGAGCGATCTGCCTGTCCGGGTCATGGGTGCAGACGGCACCCAGCCGCTGGGTGACATCACAGACATCACCGTGGCCAACTTCCACAGCTGTGCCCTCCTTTCCGATGGCACCGCCCAATGTTGGGGTGGCAACCTAGACGGTCAACTGGGCAATCCCGCCTTTCCGGACGGGAGCCCTTTCCCTGTCGAGGTGCGCAACCCCGAGGACGATGGGCCGCTCACGGGCATCGACCAGCTCTCCGCGGGGACATGGCACACCTGTGCCCGGATCGACGACACCGCCCGATGCTGGGGAAGCAATGGCTGGGGAAAACTCGGTAATGGCGTGACCGATGGGTCGTCCCTCCCGGTGACCGTGCTGTCCCCAGATGGGAGCAATGGCTTCTCAGGGCTGACAGAGATCGAAGCCGGTCAGAACCACACCTGTGCCATGACCGACGACGGAGCCACCTACTGCTGGGGCCTAAACCTCCACGCCCAGTTGGGGAACGGGAAACGGGACACAATCCCACCTTCGCCCAACCCCCTCCCCACTCCGGTCCACCCCATTCCGGCGGTGATACCGCCGCCCGACATCACGACGGCTACGCTGCCGGCCGTCCATGTCTTCGAGGGGTATGCGACGCAACTCGAGGTGGAAGGTGGGGAGCCACCTTACGAATGGCAGGTGGACGGGCTGCCGCAAGGAATGGTGGCGACGGAGACAGGGAGCATCACCCGCGATCCGGCTGCGCCGATCCTCGACTCCGCCGAGACGGTGGAGTTAACGGTGACCGTAACCGATGCCGCCGGTGGCACCGACGTCGCGCAGCTCAACCTCGAAACAGTGGGTGTATCCGACATTTCCACGGGACAGGATCACACCTGTGCCGTCACCTCCGATTCCGTCCTGTATTGCTGGGGTAGGAACGGAGCGGGCCAGCTCGGCGATGGAACGACCGAGGATCGCCATCTGCCCACGCCCGTCACCGACCCGGACGATCCAGAGGGGACCTTTGACGGCGTCACCGTCGTGTCGACCTCTCAGGCCCACACCTGCGCCATCACCGCGGACACCACCCTCTATTGCTGGGG
>WHTL01000040.1 GCA_009377735.1 Acidimicrobiia bacterium | reverse complement strand
CCGTTGCTGTGCTCCTGATGGTGGCAGCCGTTCCAAGTTTCCTAGGGGGACGTCTGGGGTTGCCATCTGACGACTGGGGGGATCGGCTCGAGTTCCTCGCCAACATGGATGCGGACGGTGCGTCCCGTGTCCTTCTGGTTTCGAAGGAGCCCGATGGTCTACCGGGTGAGGTCAGAAGTGGCCCCGGGTTCTTTTATCGCGTGGTCGAGACCCCTCGGGTGAACTTCGACGAGTTGTGGTTGCCCAATCCCGCCGAGGGTGACGCCCAATTGGGCGACTTCCTCGAGGTCATGGCGACGGGTGCCATCCTCCGCCCTGGCGCAGAACTGGCCGACTTTGGAATCGAGTGGGTGGTGACCTCGCGGGGGGCCGAGGAGGCCGAACATCCGCTGAGTGTGCCGTTGCAGACCCAGGTGGATCTCGTCCGCATCCCGATGGAGGATGAGACCCTCCAAGTGTTCCGGAACTCGACCTCCGCCAGCGTCGTGGCCTCAGATTGGTATTTCGACGGCACAGGGTACTCGGGAACCGAGGTCGAGAGGATCCGCCTCGCTTCCAATTCGGACCCGTCATGGTCACCCGGTTTTACCGAGGAGGGATGGGCGATGACGCTTTCCGGAGTCGAAGGACAGATTGAGTACGGCATCGACTGGGGTACCCGAAGTGTGGTTTGGCTGGGCTGGCTGATCATCGCCGCCGGTGTGGTGCTCAGAGGAGTCTTCCGTGACCAGGTCATGGGGAGGGCAGAGTGAGGAACGTCATCTGGAGGTCCACCGGTGTCGTCATAGCTGCTGCGCTCACCGCCGCAGCACTCTATCTCCCTGCAACAGAGCCGATGCGACCAGGCACCGAGGCCCTGATCAGCTTGGAGACCGATGTCACCTGTCCTCTCACAGAGCCCGTGGGCGATAGGAACAACACGCTCAATGTCGCCGCATCCGAACCCGGGACGGTGGGTCTCGTGGTCTTTGCTGCTGGCGAGGAGCTCGGCAACGATGTCCTCGAGATGGGGCAACCCGGGGTGGCCCAAGTGGACCTCTCCGAGATCGCACAGGTAGGGGATGCGCCGACCCTTATCTCCTTCCCCACCGGTTTGGGTAGAGGTGAGTCGATGATCGTAGGTGAAACCGCCATCTCCGCGTCTGGGTGTGTGGTGCCCACCAACTCGGCGGTTTCCGTGGGTGGGGCCTCTACCGACAATGGCGAGGATGTCATCCTTGTCCTCTCCAATCCGTATGCAGTCGACTCCCGTCTGAATGTGACCGTGATCAGCGAGAACGGCACCGAGGCGAATCGGGACCTGGAGTCATTCGTGGTGCCGCCCAGAACCACCAGCACCATCAATCTCAGTGGACTCTTCCCCGGTCGTCTACGCATCGGAGCGATCATCACACCCGAGGTGGGGAGTGTGGTGGCCGGTCTTCGCTGGACGGGGAGCAGGGACTTCGGGGAATCGGCAGCATCGCCGCTGGCCGAGGACCAGTACTTTGTGATCCCGGCAACCCAGCGTCCTGGAGGCACTCGGCTGATGCTGCAGACTGCCGAGTCGGTCGATGTTCCCGTACGGGTCGATGTCATGTCCAACAATGGTGAGGTCACCACGTCCGAGGAGATCATTCCCGCCCGGAGCAGCATCGTGGTGGGTCTGGGGCCACGGGAAACGTCAATGACGGTTCGGGTAAGGGCAGGTGCTCCCATCGGTGCTGACGTGCGAATGTTCGGCGGTGGGGCCCATGCCCTCCTCCCGGGCACAACAGCATCCGCGGGGACCTGGTTCGTGCCGGGGGCAGGGGTCGGTCCTCAGGGCTCCAGGGGAAAGGTCACCATCCACGCACCGGGTGACAGGGCGGCAACCGTCGACATCGGCCCGATAGGCGGGGAGTCCGTACACCAGGTCGAAGTGCCAGCACGGGGAACCAGGGCCGCCCGACTGCCCCAAGGGTTGAGGAACGACGTGGCAGTAACCTCCAATGTGCCGGTGATAGTCACGTTCTCGACCGAGCGCGACTCGGGTCTGGCAGCCGACACTGCCCTGCCAATCATCGAAGGCGGGGATTGATCAAGGGTCCAAGCGTTGAGTGATGATCTCACATTGAGGACCCTCATCATCGCCATCGTGGTGTTGCTGCTGGTGGTGATCTGGTTGGTGCTGAGACGCCCCCGACCCCTGCGGCTGTTGGAGGAGAATGCGTTGCGGCCAGGGATACATCTGTTCACCTCGGAGCGCTGCAAGGGGTGTGACGAGCTGCGCCGTTCCCTGGTCGACGCACTCGGCCCCGATTCATATACCGAGCATCCCGAGCTTCACGAGAGAGAGCTCTTCGCTTCGGCCGGAGTCGACATGATCCCGGTAGTGGTAACAGTCACCGAGGGCGAGCGTCCCCGGATGTGGAAGGACATGCCCCCACGGCGGGTCCTTGAACGAGCATCGCAACACCGATAGCGTGGCCTGATGCGTAAGACCTGTTCCCGTTGCGGTGCCCCCACGGCATCATGGATGGCATTCGACTATCCGAACAAATCCGTGTGGTTGGAAGACCACACCACCGAGTCGGATGTCACCCGATATAGCCTATGCGCCAACCACGCCGATCGCCTCACACCCCCGTTGGGCTGGGTCCTCAGCGACCGACGCACGGTGACCCCCCTCTTCGCCGAGGGCGTGGCCTGAGAGGGCAGACTATTGATGGCCCTAGAACGGGAGCTCGTCGATTGGGTAAGGGAACTCGATGAGCATGACCTGCGGCAGTTGCAGCTCCTCATCGGTGCCCATCTCGATCGCCAATCCGACCTACCTGGTGATGAGAAGGTGAGTCTTCGATCCCAGATGATCCGCTGCGGCAAACCGGAGTGCAATCGCTGCCCCCACGGCCCGTACTGGTATGCCTACTGGCGTGTAGAAGGCAAACGCCGCAGCAAGTACCTAGGAAGGCTCATAGAGGAGGCGTAGCTGATATTTCTGGGGGAATCCGTCCCCCAGACCCCCTACGGCTGCCTCTGCCAACGCGAGTCACGTGGTCTGGGCCGTCCGACCTCGCCTTCGGGACTCGGTGTCTGTCTGTTGTGTCGGGAGCGGTGACGGGTTCGATGGAATCTCGTCTTGGTGTCTTGCCGGGGGGCACCTCCGCGATCACATCTCCTCGCGACTACCGAGGCTACTTTGCCGCCTACCTCCCGGCCTTCGGCCGGCAGGGTTCCAGGAGGGAGAAACGTGGTGGAATCCCCATCGGGATTCGGAGCATCTACCATCTTGGCGACATGACAGTGCTCCTCAAGGAACAAGATCGGTCGGTTCCTCGGTGGGTGACGGTGGTACTTCTTGGTGTTGCCTCCCTGGCCATCCTTGCCGTACTCCAGCCCCAGTTGATCCTCACCCCTAACACCCCGACGGGCGGGGACATGGGCGCGCACGTTTTAGGTCCGGCCATCCTCCGCGATGAGCTTCTTCCGAACTGGCAGATACTCGGATGGTCTGACGACTGGTTCGCCGGCTTCCCCGCCTACTACTTCTACTTCCCATTCCCGTCGTTGGTGATCGTGTTCTTGGATCTATTCCTCGACTATGGGGTTGCCTTCAAACTGGTGACGGTGATGGGGCTGGTAGCGATGCCTCCTGCCACCTATTTCCTCGCCCGCTCCATGAAGTTGGGCTCTGTTGGGTCCCTGTTGGCGTCCGCCGGTGCGGTGATTTTCGTCTTCATGGAGAACTTCACCATCTACGGGGGGAACATCGCTTCCACATTGGCGGGTGAGTTCAGTTATTCGTGGTCCTTCGCGCTTTCACTGATCTACATCGGTGCCCTCATCCGGGGCACCAGGGGAGGATCGAAACGCTGGATTGCTCTCGCCGCCGTCACCCTGGCTCTGACCGCTCTCAGCCACATCCTCACGACCTTCGTAGTGATCATCGGGACCATAATTGCGCTGTTCTGGTCGTGGCGTCGAACCCTCGTCACCTGGGTGGTTGGGTTCTCCATTGCCGCTTTCTGGGCCCTGCCACTGCTTATGCGGATCTCCCACACGTCAGACATGGCCTGGAGTCCGCTGGTGGGTGCCGACGAGGTCTATCCCGACGAGATCTTCCTCATGCTCCCGGTGGCTGTCATCGGCATTATCTGGGCCTACCGACGAGGAAAGTCGCGCATCCTCCCGATACTCATCACCACCATTTTCCCGATCCTCTACTACAAGGTACCGGCCATCCTGTTCGAGGCGTTCCCAGAGACGATCGGGGAACATTGGAAGCTATGGAATGGCAGGGTCCTGCCGTACTGGTTCTTCGGTGTGGCGTTCTTCGCCGCTGTGGGTGCTGGGGCGCTCGTCACTTGGCTGGGTCGTCGTCTCCCGCGGAATGTATCCATGAGGTGGCTCCAGATCGGTGTCGTCCTTGCTGCCGCAGCCGGTGCTGTTCTCCTCTATGTGAACAAGCCCGAGAACTACGTTCTCCTCATCGGTGCCGTTGTCGTGGCGGCCTTCGTCGTGGTGATGCTCTCCCTCTTTTCCAAGAGAATCAACACCACCGCACTGCTCTCGACGGGGATGATGATCACCATCGTGGTGGCCGGACTCCTCGGTATCGCACAGATGGATGGCTGGGCGCGCTGGAACTACGCCGGGTACGAGGGCCGGGAGGCCTTCCCCGAGTATGAGGCCTTCATGGAGACCCTGGATTCTCTCCCCCCGGGGAGGGTTCTCTGGGAGCCCTTCTCCGACGATTCCAAGACGAAGAATCTTGGTCAGTACGGGACACCGATGGCGCCGATGCTGATTCCGTATTGGACCGATGGCAGCCACAAGTCCATGGAGGGGCTCTTCTTTGAAAGCTCGTTGTCCACCCCGTTCCACTTCATCATGGCGGGGGAGATGGCCTCCAATCCTTCCAATCCGATCCCGGGTCTGCAGTACCACACGATGTCTTTCGACCGAGGGATCCAGCACGCCCGAAAGTTCGGGGTTCGTTACTACGTCGCCTACAACCCCGTTCCGGGACCAAACGGCGAGCCGGTGTCGGAGGAAGAAGAGGAACTCAAGGACCAAGACACCAGGGAAGAGGCAATGGCCCACGAGGATCTCGAACTCGTTGCCACGTCCGGGCCATTTTCCATCTTTGAGATCCAAGGGCCGGTGGAGTTGGTCCAGCCCCTCACCATGTTGCCCTCGGTCTACGAGGCGCCCTCGGTTCCGTATCTGAAGAAGCTCACCGGATCCGAGGAGATAACAGTGGACGGCGAGCGCCGTCTCACCTTCTACGCCCTTGCGCTCGAATGGTGGGAGAACGTGGGAACGATGGGGAGAGTGGTCACGAGCGACGGCCCATCGGAGTGGCCGCGGATTACCTCCCTCGATGAGAGGCCCAGCATCCCGATCGAGACTGAAGGAGAGGTGAGCGATGTTGTCATCGATGACGGACATGTCTCGTTCACCACCACTGCGGTGGGTGTGCCCCACCTCGTCAAGGTCTCGTACTTCCCCAACTGGGAGGCAGAGGGCGCCGATGGGCCCTACCGGGCTACGCCCTCGCTCATGGTGGTCGTGCCCACAGAGGAGAACGTGGTTCTCGAGTTCACGAGACAGTGGCCCGAGATTGTGGGGATCGTCCTCACCGTTGTGGGGACGATCGGGGTTATTGTCTGGTGGGTTCTCCGGAGAGACGACGACGAAGACGGAACAGCCCGAGAATCGTCCGAGGAGCCCGAGCAAGAACCGACGAGCGAGCCGGACGAAGTTCCTCAACCACAACCGGAACCTCACGAATCCGAAGACCAGCCCGTTCCGATCTGATCACCAACTCGGTGTCGAACAGATCCTGACGGCTCTCCACCTGGTCGATCAGACTGGAGACACTACTGAGACGGAAGGCCTTGATGCCATGTGTGTCCGACACTTTCGAGCTCAGGATCACCCGCAGCAGCAGGTTGAAGACGGCTGTTGCCAATCGTCGCAGTGCCGGTCGCCGATCGACTGAATCCGGGTTCCGTTTCGATGCTAAGACGATATCGGCGTCGTCACTGGCCATCACCTCATCGAGAAACGGCATCGAGGTGTAATCGATGTCGAAGACCACCGACCAGGTTCCCGTCGCGGCGAGCATACCCTCGCGGATAGCGCCCCCGTAGTTGGGCTCGTCGAGACTGAGCACCGAAACGGGGCGATCCCCTGCCAACTCGACCGCGAGTTTCGCGGTGTCGTCGGTGCTGCCGTTCTCCACGACCAGAACCTCATATGAGTAGGGAGTTCCGTCGAGATCATCCAGCAGACTGGGAAGGGCGCGCGGCATGATCTCCGCCTCGTTGTAGACGGGCACGACGATGGAGAGCTGTGGTGCCATGGCGAAGGAGTGTAAGAAGGTCAGGGTTGCGATGGGAAAAGCATGCTCGCCGAGCACTTCGGACCATACTGTTGGTCCGTGGATCCCTCGATATTCCGATCTTATGACGTGCGGGGACGCACCGACACCGGCCAGATCGACTCCGCCACAATGCGGCGGATCGGCGAGGTGTTTGCCACCCATGTCGGTGGCATGGCGGTGGCGGTGGGACGCGACGTGCGACCTACCTCTCGGGAACTGGCGCGAGGTTTCATCGACGGTGTCACCGGCGCCGGCGCCGATGTGATGGACCTCGGCGAGGTTCCCACCGAGGTGGTCACCCATGTTTCCGGCTCGACCGGTGTGGCGGGCGCCATGATCACGGCATCGCACAACCCACCCAACTACAACGGGGTCAAGCTGACCGCTCCCCATGCCGTGCCCATCGCCGGGGACACCGGGTTGGCCGAGATCGGACGTCGCGTCGTTGGCGACTGGGAGGCTCCCCCGGTGGTACCCGGTTATGTCGAGCCCGTCGGCGATGTCATCGATGGCTATCTGGACCATCTTCTCTCACGTCACAACCCTCCACCGTTGCGGATGGTGATTGACGGTGGCAACGGAATGGTGGGGATGGTGATCCCGCAGCTTGTTGCGAGATCTCGCTTGGAGGTGGTCCCCCTATATCTCGAACCCGACGGCACCTTCCCCAACCACCCCGCCGATCCTCTGAACCAGGAGAACCTCGCGGAGTTATGTGATCTGGTCGTCGAGTCTGGGGTACCACTGGGTGCGGCATTCGACGGCGATGCCGACCGGGTGTTCTTCGTCGACGATGCGGGGATGGTGCTCGACGGAAGTGCTGCGACTGCCATCCTCGCCGGGTACTTCCTGGACGCGTACCCCGGATCGAAGGTGGTGCACAATCCCATTGTTTCCGATGTGGTCCCACGGTTCGTCTCCGATCGGGGTGGTGTGCCACTGCTTTCGTCGGTTGGTCATTCCAATATGAAGTCCGTCATGCGCCAGAGTGGGGCCGTATTCGGCGGTGAGCACTCCGGCCACTTCTATTTCGGAGAGTTCTACGGGGCAGACTCGGGCGTGATGGCCCTACTCACGATGGCCGAGATCGTCGGAGCCGCCGCTGCTCCGCTCTCTTCGCTGCGACGGGAGGTACCGACAAGGTTCTCCTCAGGGGAGGTCAACTACACGGTGGGCGATGTAACGACCATCATGGACGAGATGGTCAATGCGTTTCCCGATGCCGACGTCGATCGTACCGACGGAGTCACCCTGAGATGGGCTGACCGGCGGGTGAATGTCCGTCCCTCCAACACCGAACCCCTGCTGCGAGTCAACGTCGAGGCGGATGAGGAGGACACTTTGAACCACGTCCTTGCGGCCATGACCTCCATCATCGAAAGAGCAGGCTAGTGTCCTGTCCGGCAGATCATGCATGTATTTCAACGGCCCTTTTCACCCCTGGCTGCGTCCTCCGCCTCGACGAACGGCCAGTGCGCCTTCGTTGTGCGTCCTTGCCAGGAATGAAAACTGCTCGCCGAAATCCCAAGCGAACCCACCGGACAGGACACTAGATGATCGATCCCGAACTCGCCCGAATCATTAGATGTCCTGCCGACCTCGGTGATCTCGAGGAGGTGGACGGAGGGCTGCGGTGCAATGACTGTGGGAGAACCTATCCGGTTCGAGACGGGATACCCGTTCTCCTTATCGAGGAAGCGGTCGAGGATGGGTGAGACGGTGGGTGAGGTCACGCTCGGACTTGCCGAACAACTTGCCACCGACCTCCCAGAACTGTCTCCGGACGAGTTCGCCATCCCCCAGGCGGAGACAGCACTGGTATGCGGTATGGGTGGCTCTGCGATATGTGGCGACCTGGCCGTGGTTCTCGCTGCGGAGAAGGGCTACCGGTTGGATGTCCACCGCGATTACGGGCTTCCCGGCTGGGCAAAGAAGGGGCGACCGCTGGTCCTCGCCGTGTCGTACTCGGGCAACACCGAGGAGACCATCTCAGCCGCCAAGAAGGCGCTCCGGCTCTCACTCCCAATCGTCGCTATTACGTCCGGGGGGGCTCTCGGAACTCTTGCTGAAGGCGAGGGCATCCCCATCCTTCCCGTGCCCACGGGCCGAGAGCCACGAACGGCCTTCGGTTTCATACTGCGGCGACTTGTTTTCGGGTTGGCCGCGGCGGGGATCGTCACTGTGGGAGATGACGACTTTTCCGAGGCGGTTCAGATCACCTCCGAAATCCTTCGGCCGGGGTCGGCGAGTTGGAATCTGGCCGACGACCTCGCTCAGGCGATCGGTGCCCGGGTGGGAGTGATCTATGCGTCCACGGGGTTGACCGCCCCGGTGGCACAAC
Organism: Acidimicrobiia bacterium; assembly: GCA_009377735.1. Classification (GTDB taxonomy): domain Bacteria; phylum Actinomycetota; class Acidimicrobiia; order Spongiisociales; family ZC4RG35; genus WHTL01. The sequence continues at coordinate 8,593 of WHTL01000040.1, read as the reverse complement.
GTTGGAAGACCCAAATAAACGAGAACGCGAAGCAGGCTGCGTGGGTATCGCTGCTGCCGGAACTCGACCACAACGAGGTGGTTGGATGGAGCGCTCTGCGCGAGATAACTCGGTCACACCTGGCCATCGTGTCCTTGCGTGACCACGGCGAGCACGAAGCGGTGGCACGACGTTTCGCCCACACTCGTAGCCTCCTGGAAGATCAGGTCATATGGGCCGGTGAAGTGTGGTCACAGGGGGAGTCCGCCCTGGCCAGGATGTTGTCGTTGCTCGCAATCGGTGACCTGGTCTCGCTCGGTCTGGCCCGGTACACGGGGACCGATCCCGAGCCTATCGAACAGATCGAGTACCTAAAGAGAAAGCTGCGCGTAGACGGAGACTGAAGGTCATCGGACCCCTTCCTTTGCCCGCCCTCCGGCGATATCTTGCGTTCATGCCCTGTCTCGGCTGTGGTGGTCTCTATGGTCCGTTGTGCTCAGGATGCAGAGCGAGGCTCGTGCCCGCACCGCCTCGTCCGGTCTCCGACATGGTGGTGACTTCGGTGTGGTTGCATCAGGGTCCGGCGCCCCTGATGGTCCATCGACTCAAGTATCGAGGCGATCCCCTGATCACCGGTCTCGTCGTCGCGAGGATGGCCCAACTCCTCCCCCCAACCGCAAGGAGCCTGGTGCCGATCCCCCGGGTGACCATGAGACGTTGGCGATACGGCGTCGACCCGGCGGCGGAGATCGGGTTGGCTCTGTCTGCCCGCACCGGTCTGCCTCTTTTCAAGGCGCTGGCGGCACCACTGTGGTGGCCTCATCGGGCAGGTCGGAACAGGGCTGGGAATGGGCCCCCTCCTCTACGCTGGACACGGTCGGCACCGGCGCCGGTCATCGTCGACGACGTCGTGACCACAGGGGAGACCATCAAGGCGGCAGCCCACCAGCTGGGTAACGCGGTTGGCGCAGTCACCGTCACCTCATCCCTGTAAGCCCGCCTCCGCCAGGGTGCGGTGGTGACTGGCGACGTTGATGGGGGACTGGAGGTAGGAGTGGAAGCGTGGAGAGGGGCCCCCTCCGGGAGAGGAAACTGAGGCGGAGGTATTCCGCTGTGATCCCATCACCGATAACATGGAGATGTAATGTCCATCTTCTCGAAGCTTCTGCGCGCCGGTGAAGGCCGCACCCTCAAGAATTTCCAGCAGCTAGTCGATCAGGTCAACGCCCGCGAGAGCGAGTACGAAGCCCTCGACGACGCTGCCCTCAGGGCAAAAACCGATGAGTTCCGTTCCCGGCTCGAAAATGGCGAGACTCTGGATGACATCCAGGTCGAGGCATTCGCGGTCGTCCGTGAGGCCGCCAAGAGAACACTGGGTCAGAGGCACTACGACGTCCAGGTCATTGGTGCCGCCGCCCTACATGCCGGCATGGTCGCAGAGATGCGCACCGGCGAAGGCAAGACGTTGGTCTCGACTATGCCTGCCTATCTCAACGCCCTGGCTGGTAGCGGTGTCCACATGGTCACGGTCAATGACTACCTGGCCAAGCGTGATGCCGAGTGGATGGGTCAGTTGCACACTTTCCTCGGTCTCAAGGTCGGTCTCATCCAGAACAACATGGCGCCGGAAGACCGCCAGCCGGCGTATGCGGCCGATATCACCTACGGAACCAACAACGAGTTCGGCTTCGACTACCTCCGTGACAACATGGCGATGTCGACTGATCTGATGGTCCAGCGCGGCCATCCCTACGCCGTCGTAGACGAGGTCGACTCGATCCTCATCGACGAGGCGAGGACGCCACTCATCATCTCGGGTCGTCTCTCGGACTCGGCTAAGTGGTATCAGGACTTCGCCCGTATCGTCGAGGGACTGATCCAAGGCGTCCACTATGAGGTGGACGAGAAGAAGCGACAGGTTCTCACCATGGAGGAGGGCGTGACCCGGGTGGAGAAGATCCTCGGTGTCGAGAACCTCTACGACCATGCCGCCGTCGACTATGTCCACCATCTGGAACAGGCGCTGCGCGCCAAGGAGCTGTACCAGGTGGACGTCGATTATCTCCTCGACGGGGGAGAAGTGAAGATCGTCGACGAGTTCACCGGCCGGGTGATGGAAGGACGCCGCTACTCGGAGGGTCTCCATCAGGCGATCGAGGCTAAGGAGAACGTCGCCATCCGCGAGGAGAACCAGACAATGGCGACGGTAACCCTCCAGAACTACTTCCGTCTCTACGAAAAGCTGGCCGGTATGACGGGAACGGCCGAGACCGAGGCGGCGGAGCTAGCCCAGATCTATGGGCTCGAGGTGTTGTCGATACCCACGAACGAGCCGGTCGTCCGTGCTGACCAGGCCGACCTTGTCTACAAGACGGAGGATGCCAAGTACGACGCACTGGTCGATGACATCAAGATGCGTCATGAAAAGGGCCAGCCTGTTCTCCTCGGTACCGCCTCCATCGAGAAGTCGGAGAAGCTGAGCAGGATCCTCACAAAGCGGGGGATCCCCCACGAGGTGCTGAACGCCAAGAAACATGCCAGGGAGGCGGATATCATCGCCCAGGCCGGTCGGCCCGGTGCGGTGACCGTCGCCACCAATATGGCGGGACGTGGTGTCGACATCATGTTGGGGGGCAACGCCGAGGCGCTCGCTCGGATAGACCTGAGACGTCAGGAGATCGATCCCTCCCATCCCGAGTACCCCCAACGGCTCGAGGCGGCACAACAGAAGTTCGACGCCGAGATCGAGCGAGATCGTGAGAGGGTCAAGGAGTCCGGCGGACTCTATGTGCTCGGTACCGAGCGTCACGACTCACGACGGATCGACAACCAGCTCAGGGGTCGCTCCGGTCGTCAGGGTGACGCTGGGGAGTCCCGGTTCTATCTCTCGGCCGAAGACGATCTGATGCGTCGCTTCCAGGGGGAGAAGATCCAAAGCATGATGGAACGCGTCAAGCTCGAAGACGACGTTCCCATCGAGCACAAATGGATCAACACCGCCGTTGAGCGCGCCCAGCGTCAGGTGGAGTCACGCAACTTCGAGATCCGGAAGAACGTTCTCAAGTACGACGAGGTGATGAACCGCCAGCGTGAGGTGATCTACGAGTGGCGTTACTCAATCCTGGAAGGGGAGGGGAGCGACGGGCTCGTGGAGCGATGGATCGAAGACGCCATCTCCGAAACCGTCGAGGACGCGATGGGCGAAGAGTGGGATTGGGAGACCCTCGAAAAGGAGCTGGGTCAGTTCTATGAGACCAGCCTCTTGGCCGATGGCTTCTCCACAATCGACCAGATCGCCGCAGCCGCCGTTGACGAGGCCACCGAGCATTACAGGACGAGACGGGAGATCATGGGCGATGAGGTTGCTGCCGACTTTGAGCGGAGGGTGGTCCTCTCGGTCATAGACAACAAGTGGAGGGACCATCTCTCGGAGATGGATTATCTTCGCTCCGGGATCGGGTTGCGCGCCATGGGTCAGCGTGACCCCCTCACCGAGTTCCAACGTGAGGGGTTCGAGATGTTCTATGACATGGTCGCCTCGGTGAAGCGCGATGCGGTTCGGTACGTGCTGCGCGCCGAGATCTCCACCAGTGAGCATGAGGAGGAGAAGGAGCGTGAGAGGGCGAGCAGACAACGTCCCATGGTCTCGGCCTCGGCCACTGCTGCGACGGCAACCGCCGGTGCCGCCAACCGCTCGGCACCTGCAGAGCCCGTCTCGGTCGACAAGATCGGACGAAATGAACTTTGCCCCTGTGGGAGTGGCAAGAAGTACAAGAAGTGTCACGGGGCCACATGACCACCGACTTCGGGACCGACTACCGAGGTCGACTTGCCGGACTCCGGCAGCGACTCGGCGAGGCTCGGGGGTTCTTGGATCTCGACGCCAAGACCGGCGAACTCGAGGAGTTGCGCTCGCTGGCCGGTGACCCCGCCCTCTGGGACGACCAGGAGCGCGCCCGTGAGGTGGGCAAACGTCTCTCCCGCTATGAGGAGATCTTCTCCACGGTCGAGGAGTTGGGAACGCGTCTCGACGATGCCGAGGTGCTCTTGGACCTCGCCGCGGAAGCCGACGACACCGAAACTCGACTCGAGGCCGGTACGGAGCTCGATGAGGTGGAAGCTGTCCTCGCCCGTCTGGAGAGGGAGTCCCTTTTCTTCGGGGAGTACGACGAGCACGACGCCATCCTCGGCGTACACGCCGGTGCCGGGGGTGTCGATGCCCAGGACTGGGCCGAGATGATGGTGCGGATGTACCAGCGCTTCCTGGGCGACGAGGGTTTCAAGGTGACGGTCGAGGACATGACCGACGGAGACGAGGCAGGTATCAAATCGGCCACCCTCACGGTCCGGGGTGACCGCGCCTACGGGAACCTGGAATCGGAGCGAGGTGTCCATCGTCTCGTGAGAATCAGCCCCTTCGATGCCAACTCGAGACGGCAGACCTCATTTGCCGGCGTCGACGTTGTCCCTGAGATAACCGACGATGAGTCGATCGAGATCAACGATGATGACATCAGAATCGATACCTACCGCGCCCAGGGCGCCGGTGGGCAGCATGTCAACAAGACGGATTCGGCGGTGCGGATTACCCACCTACCCACGAACATCGTGGTGCAGTGCCAGAACGAGCGTTCCCAACTGCAGAACAAGTCCCGGGCGATGGAGATACTCCGTGCCAAGCTGGCGGAGGTGGCGCGTCAGGAGCGGAGGAGTCAACTCGACGAGATTCGTGGGGAACAGGGCGAGGCGGCATGGGGCCGTCAGATCCGGTCCTATGTGATGCAGCCGTACCAGATGGTCAAAGACCTCCGTACCGACGTCGAAAGTGGCAACATTCAGGCAGTCCTGGACGGCGACCTGGCAGATTTCGTGGATGGGTACCTGCGATGGCGACGGGTACAAAAGGAGGAGGAGGACGCGTGATCCTCCCCCGACGAGATCCAGGAATCGGTTGGCCTGCTCCGGACGCCCTGTTACCGTGACCTCGCGAAATTCGATTCTGCCCACCCCTTCCCCTGACACCCCCGAGGGCAATCAATGATTCGACTTCAAGATGTAACAAAGGTGTATGACGGCGGCACCGTTGCCGTCAGCGGCTTCTCCCTGGAGATCCAGAAGGGGGAGTTCGTGTTCCTTGTCGGACCCTCCGGCTCTGGAAAATCCACCGTAATCAGGCTCCTCCTCCGTGAGGAGCCCGTCACGCGTGGACATATCTGGGTCGCTGGGAAGGACACCACCACCCTTCCGTCACACAAGGTTCCCTACCTTCGTCGCTCCGTGGGAACGGTCTTCCAGGACTTCAAGCTCCTACGCAACAAAACCGTGACCGAGAATGTGGCCTTTGCGCTCGAGGTGCTGGGCCGGCCGGCATCGGCAATCGGTCAGCAGGTGACCCAGGTGCTGCAGCTCGTTGGTCTTTCCGACAAGGGCGACCGCTACCCCAGACAGCTTTCGGGTGGCGAGCAGCAGAGGGTTTCCATCGCCAGAGCGTTCGTCAACCGGCCCCCCATAATGCTCGCCGATGAGCCGACCGGGAACCTCGACCCTGCCACCTCGGTCGGGATCATGAGACTTCTCGACCGTATCAACCGCACCGGGACAACCATTGTGATGGCCACCCACGACCACGCCATCGTCGACGCCATGAGACGACGCGTGGTCCAGCTCGAAGAGGGCGTGATGCAGCGGGACGAGAGGGTCGGTCGTTACGAGACCGTCGAGGTCGAGGCCATCAAGTGAGCCGATTCTCCTATCTCGTCCGTGAGACCCTACGGGGGATGCGACGCAATCTGCTGGTCGTGGTGGGAGCGATCTTGGCAGTGTTCGTGTCTTTGACCCTCGCCTTCGGCGCCTTGGCTTTCAACGAGGTTGTTCGTGTCAATACCCTCGCCTGGCAGGACGGCGTCCACATCATCGCCTTCCTCAACGACCCTGGGGCGAACGGGGTCGCACCCGACGCCCATGAGCGTCTCACCAACGATGTCAAGGGCTGGAGTGAGGTCGACACGGTTCGCTATGTCGACAAGGCGGGTGCCTGGGCCGAGTTCCAAGAGTTGTTCCAAGACCGTCCCGACATCCTCGAGTTGGGCAACCAGGCCCAACTCCCGGCATCGCTGCGGATCGAGCTCACCGATATCGACCTTCACGACAGCGTCAGATTGCGGCTCGCCCAGGAGCAGCAGTTGGTGTCAAGGGTCTCGGTCGCCTCCAACGCCATCCAGCAGATCTCACAGATAACGAGTGTGCTCAATGTGGTCGGAATCGGGCTTTCGATCATCCTCGGTATTGCCGCGGTGGTTCTGATCGCCAACACCATTCGGCTGGCGATCTATGCGAGACGCGATGAGATCTCAATCATGAAACTGGTGGGCGCCTCCAACTGGTTCGTCCGAGTCCCATTTGTGCTCGAGGGGATGATCGAGGGTGTGGTCGGTGCGGCCCTCGCGGTGTTCTCGGTATGGGTGGCTGCCAGACCTCTTATGGGGTCGGTCAGTCAGGTCGAGTGGTTCCAGATCACCCTTTCCAGCGGATTCTTCCTGAGGTGGGGTGTGATCTTCGTGCTCTTCGGTGCCGTGGCGGGCATCCTGGGGAGCTTCCTCGGCCTGAGCCGGTATCTCAAGGAGGCTGAGGGAACAAGTACTCCCGAAGAAGCGGTACCCGAGCTAGTGTGATTTCGGTGAGAAGGGCATTCCCATGGTTGGTGTTGTTTTTGCTGTGTCTCGGGTTGACCCCCGTTGTCTTCGCGCAGAGCCAGTCAGAGTTGGACGAGCTCCGCCGGGAGATCGCCGAACTCGATGAGAAGATAGACGCAGCCGAGGCGGAGAAGAGCGCCGTCGCCGGCGACCTGGCCGTGGCCCAGGAGGAGTTCTACGAGGCTGCAGAGGCGGTGGATGCCGCCCAGGTGAAAGTCGACGCGGTCCAGGCTGAGATCGACACCGAGGAGGTTCAGCTGGCAGAGATCGAGCTGGACCTCGATACCTTCAAGACGGCATTGGCCGCCACCGAGAAGGAACTGACCGAGACCGAAACTCGGGTGGTGGATCAGACGGCCGAGCTCTATATGGCTACAGCCACGCAGGCGCCCCTCGTCTTCGAGTTCACCGACACCGAAGAGATCGCCCTCAGCTCGGCTTATGTCGACGACGCACTCGGAAACTCCGCCGAGTTGGCGGCGTCCCTCGAAGGTCTGCGCGATCAAGCCGACAGGGAAAGGGTGTCGCTCGCCGGTGCCAGGGAGGAACAGCAAACGCTTCTCGCAGCTCTCGACGAGAAACGGGGTCGGCTCCAAACCGAGGTTGACGCCCTGGACGAGGTCAAGCAGGTTGAGGCCGCCGAGATGGGTGAACTGCAGGCTCTTGTCGACGGCATCAACGCCAACATCGCAGCTGCCGAGCGCCACAAGGATGGCCTCGAGGCAGACAGCGCCCGAATCGAGGATGAGCTGGCACGACGCGCCGCCCGTCAGCGTGAGGAGGAGCAACAGAATGACGGCGGTGGTGGCGACGGAGGTGGCGCACCACCCCCGGGGGCGAACGGATGGGTGCGACCCGTTCCCGGTGGGGTGTCGTCCGGCTTTGGCTACCGGACCCATCCGATTTCGGGAGCCCGCAAGCTTCACACCGGCCTCGATATGAGTGCCGGGTGTGGTGAGCCGATCTACGCAGCCAACGGAGGGACCGTGGTGACCGCCAGCTGGTACGGGGGATACGGCAACGCCATCATCATCGATCATGGTGGGGGTGTGGCGACGCTCTACGCCCACCAGACCTCGTTTGCCGTGGGGTCCGGGACATCAGTATCTGCCGGCCAGGTTGTCGGCTATGTGGGCACGACCGGCTACTCCACGGGATGCCATCTCCATTTCGAGGTGCGTCTCAGCGGAACCCCCGTCGATCCCTCGCCATACATTCCGTGAGCCGCAAGGTGGTCGCATCCAACCGAAGGGCACGACGGAACTATGACATTGGTGACACCTTCGAGGCGGGATTGGTTCTGAGGGGCTCGGAGGTGAAGAGCATCCGGGATGGCAACGTCGACCTGAAGGATTCCTTCGGTTTCGTTCGGAACGGGGAGGCATGGTTGGTCGGCGCCCACATCGCGCCATACCCGTTCGCCCGCGACGGTGGTCACCAACCCGAACGGGAACGGAAGCTACTGCTCCACGCCCGGGAGTTGGATCGAATCACCGGACAGGTCCAGGCGAAGGGCCTCACGTTGGTGCCAATGTCCCTCTACTTCATCGACGGGAAAGTCAAGATCGAGTTGGGTCTTGGCAAGGGAAAACGTTCTTACGACAAGAGGGACGAACTGCGCAAGAAGGACCAGCGGCGCGACATCGACCGGGCCCTCCGCGGCCGGTAAGACGCCTAGCCCTCCCTTCTGTGCGGATTTTTGACGCGTTGGGGCGAGATTCTACGCGCAAAAGGGTGGGTGGCGGCCGGGGGTGGGCCTCGGACCTCCTTCTGTGCGGATTTTTGACGCGTTGGAGGCTGTTGCGAAATGCTCGCGATCGCGAGCGCGGACTGTGAGAATGGGGGGTATGGCTAAAGGATATGTTCCCGTGAATCGTGATCAGCCGTTCTTGTTGCCTCCGGATATGAGGGAGTGGTTGGGG
>WHTL01000385.1 GCA_009377735.1 Acidimicrobiia bacterium | reverse complement strand
TTCGTTGGGAGACTGACTTCCGTCGTCCTCGTAGGAGAGATACCAACCGTGGGAACCGGTGATCATGGTCATAGGTCCAGTCCAGGCGTGGTTGTCGGTGAGTGCAATGGAGGCACTGATCGTTCGCATGGCAGGGATCCCGTCCTCGACATGCCACGTCTCGAAGTCGGAATGCCACGGGTTGGGGTGGCTCGACAAAGGTCCATTCACCTCCAGGATGCTCTGGTGGATGTATACGTCATCGTCGAGGAGCTGACGGGCGACACCGGCCAGACGTGCATCCGCAGCCAGCCATTCGAACATTGGGCTCGTATCGTGCACCGCGAAGAGGGTGCGGAAGTCTCCGGTCTCTGGATCCGGGATCACGTGATCGGACTGAAGCACCTCCGGGTCGGCCCTGAGGCGTTCCACCTCGGCAAGGCCCTCGGCGACGGTGTCGGGATCGAGGAGACCTTCGCGCACAACGAAGCCGTGGTGATGGAATTGGTCCAGTTCCACCTGGTCGAGAGGATCCTTCTTGGGTCCCCAGAGCACGGGATCTCCCCTTTTGATGAACTTCTGCTCCGTCCCGACTCGGGACGGATAACGGTCGGTGGGAGACAGGGTCCTAGTGGTCACCGACCTTCCTCAACTTTGAGGAGGGGATAGACGCCGTCCTCGTCGTGAACCTCGCCGCCCGTCAAGGGAGGCGTAAAAACGCACACGCATCGGAAGTCGCTTATGGCACGCAGCACATGATGCTCATGTTCGTCGAGGGCATACATCACACCGGGCCCGATCTTGTGCACCACACCAGTTCCCAGATCGGTGACCTCGGCCTCGCCCTCAATGCAGTAAACCGCCTCGAGATGGTTCTGGTACTCCATCTCGGTGCTGGTCCCAGCAAATAACACCGTGTCATGGAGGGAAAACCCCATCCCGTCCTGGGCGAGCAGCAGACGACGCGATCTGAATGTCGGCGCCTCCACGTCTTGATCGGTCCCGGAAATCTCGTCCAGTTTTCGGACAATCATGGTTCGCTCCTTTCAGCTCGCCGCGACGGACGATACGTCGGACTCGGCGAGGAGACGGTCACCTTCGGCGTCGAACACCGACTCTATTGCCGCGGTGAGGATGTCGAGGCCACGCTCAAGCTCAGCATCTTCGATGGTGAGGGAGGGGAGGAGCTTGACGACCTCGTCGTTTGGCCCTGCCGTCTCCAGGATCAGATTTCGTTCGAATGCCGCTTTGGTGATGGCCGAAGCGAGTTCCGGCTCGGAGCATTCCATTCCCTGGATCATCCCTCGTCCCCGTGTCCCCTCGAACATGGCGGGGTGATCCTCTACCAGCTGTTCCAATCGGGTGGTGACGATCTCGGTCCGGCGCTTCACGTCCTTAGTCAGGGAGTCGTCTGCCCACCACTGGCGCAAGGCGGCGGTGGCGGTGACGAATGCCGGGTTGAACCCACGGAAGGTGCCATTGTGCTCCCCGGGGGTGAAGACGTCGAAGCGTGGGTCGAGCAGGACGACGGCGAATGGGAGTCCATAGCCACTCAACGACTTTGATAGGCAGACGATGTCGGGTTCGTAGTCGAGTTCCATCTCCTCGAAGGAGAAGAAGGGTCCGGTGCGGCCGCAACCTACCTGGATATCGTCGACGATGAGGAGGATGCCGTGACGGTGGCACACCTCTCCCAAACGGCGCATCCACTTCTCCGAAGCGACGTTGACGCCACCTTCCGCCTGGACGGTCTCGACGATGACGGCCGCGGGCAGCTCGACACCACTTCCGTCCTCGGAGAGGTAGAAGTCCAGCTGTTCGATCGTGTCAGCGTCGTCGAATGACCCGGCGTAGGGCATGGTGACCGCATTGGTGAGCGGCACACCGGCTCCGGCTCTCTTCATCGAGTTGCCGGTCACGGCGAGTGAGCCCAGCGTCATCCCGTGGAAGGCGTTGGTGAAGCTGATCACCGATTCCCTGCCCGTCGCCTTACGGGCAAGCTTGAGGGCCGCTTCCACCGCGTTGGTTCCGGTGGGGCCTGGGAACAGGACCTTGTAGTCAAGGTCGCGGGGTTTGAGTATCAGCTCCTCAAAGGTGAGCAGGAACTCCTCCTTCGCCACAGTGGAAGTGTCGAGGGAGTGGGTCACCCCATCCGACATGAGATAGTCGACGAGTTTCTCGCGGATAGGCCGAGGATTGTGGCCGTAGTTGAGCGCCCCCGCTCCCGCGAAAAAGTCGAGATAGTCGTTGCCATCTTTGTCGGTAAGGGTCGAGCCGGACGCGGTGTCGAAAATTGCCGGCCATGACCGGCTGTAGGACCGGACCTCTGATTCGAGTCTTTCAAATGTGTTCATGATTCTCCTCGTAAAGTGTTCTGGATTTTGTGTCCCTGGGCGTGCGCGGTCGGTACCGCCTGTCGGACTTGGAAGGCGTGTGACCGCTCTGTGAGGTGCCGTGCATGACCCGAAGGTCAGAGAGCTCCGATGCGGAATCGGACTTCTGCCTCGTGGTTGTCGGAGGTGTCGTCGGGGAAGTCGGAGTCTGCGAACAACTCCTCCTCGACACATTCGGTCTCCCAGCGTCGGGCAAAGCCCCGGAACAGCCGAATGGACTGTTCATTGCTGGGTGTCACCGTCGCCTCCAGATAGCGGAGACGGGGGACGTGGGGTCGCTTGACGACATGATCCAGAAGCTGGCCGGCAATGCCCATCCCCTGGGTGGACTCGTCGACGGCGATCTGCCAGATGAATAGCGTCTCGGGATGAGAGAAGGGTCGGAAACCAGTGACGAACCCGACCATCTCATCGTCCAGCTCGGCAACCGCGCAGGTATCGCTGAAGTACTCCTCCAGCATCAGATAGCTGTAAGGGGAGTTGGGGTCCACCGACTTGCGAGCGAGACGCCACATTTCGGCGGCATCGCGTCGCATGGGCGAACGCAGTGCGACGCGGGGCGCCACGGTTTCACTCGATTGGGAAATAAGGCATCACCTTCAGAAAGGGATCGCTCTATCTACAACATAGGCGAGGCCCCAGCTCAATCAAAGTTTCTGATCGTCAGCCTTGCCGGGTCGCGACCCAATCAGGTCGCGGAGGTGTCCCCCTCGACCCGACGGCTGCGCCGTCGGGTGTCCAAACGTGATTGATCCGCGCCTGCTTTACTGCGTGGATGATGGCTGGAGCAGACAAATGACGATGAGGAGGGTGTTGTCATTCCTGGCGATCCTGTTGTTCCTCGTCGCCGTATGGGAGGGTTACAAGC
>WHTL01000049.1 GCA_009377735.1 Acidimicrobiia bacterium | reverse complement strand
CCGGGTGTGCCGCAACCCGTGACGGTCACAGACCCCGAGACGTGGGCGGTCGTGCAGATGCCGTAGTGGCGGGTAGCAACCCTGTGCCGCCGCCAGCAATCCACCACCCGGGCCCATATCCAGGTAAGACGTCAGATCGCAGACACCTCGAACCCGACAACCACCCAGCCACGACAGACAGAAACCGGGTCGCGGAGGTGAGGTCGGACGGCCCGACCACGCGAGACGAAGGCAACGAGGCAGCCGTTGGGGGTCTGGGGGACGAAGGCGCGCAGAATGAGTAGCGTTGGCGAGATGACTACATACCGTGTTGCCATTGTCATGGGCTCAGGCTCTGATCGTCCCGTGATGGAAAAGGCTGGGGCGATGCTGGAGAGGTTCGGCATCGAGTCGGACACCCGTGTCATATCAGCCCACAAGACTCCCGATCTTGCAATCGAGTTCGCCGAGACTGCCGCCGATGAGGGTTACTCCGTAATCATCGCCGGAGCGGGTAAGGCGGCACACCTGGCAGGGGTTATGGCGGCCAAGTCTCTCTTACCTGTAATCGGTGTTCCCATAGCGGCCTCCTTGGACGGGATGGATGCGCTGCTTGCCACGGTCCAGATGCCGACCGGGATCCCCGTTGCCACCGTCGCCATCGACGCCGCCAACAATGCCGCACTCCTGGCCGTGTCCATGCTCGCCGTCGGCGACCCGGACCTAACCAGCCAGCTCAGCGACTACCGGGCCGAACTGGCCGAGAAGACCCTGGCTGGCTGAGACCCCGCCGCGCCAACCCGCCGAACCCAGGGTTCCCACAGCCGCTCAGCGACGTCCCCAGCCGAAAGTTCGCAAAAACCAGGTTGGTGGATGCCCGTGTAGCATTTGGGTATGTCTCAGATTGCATTTCAGAAGCCGGACGCACGCGACTTCCTTGATATCGACGGGCTACTCGACGATGAGGACCGGATGCTGCGCGACACGGTTCGGGCGTTCGTAGGAAAAGAGATTGCGCCCAACATCGCCGAATGGTGGGAGGAGGGGATCATGCCCGTCGAACTGGCGAAGGTCATGGGCGACATGGGTCTCCTCGGTATGCATCTGGAGGGATACGGATGTGCCGGGACCTCGGCGACAGCCTACGGTCTCGCATGTCTCGAATTGGAGGCTGGGGACTCCGGCATCCGCAGTTTCGTATCGGTGCAGGGCTCCCTGGCGATGTTCCCCATCTGGAAGTTCGGATCGGACGAGCAGAAGCTGGAGTACCTCCCCCGCATGGCATCGGGAGAACTGATTGGTTGCTTCGGGCTCACCGAGGCCGACTCGGGCTCCGATCCGTCTTCGATGAAGACCAACGCACGGCGCGACGGAAACGACTGGATCCTGAACGGCTCCAAGATGTGGATCACCAACGGGAACCTGGCCGATGTTGCCATCGTCTGGGCGCGTACCGACGAGGGGATCCGAGGGTTCATCGTCCCCACCGACTCCAAGGGCTTCACCGCAAACGAGGTCAAGCACAAGGTGAGTCTGCGGGCATCGGTGACATCGGAGCTGGTGTTCGATGACATCCGACTCCCCGGTGACGCCGTCCTCCCTGAGGTCTCGTCGATGCGTGGTCCGCTCTCCTGTCTCAACGAGGCACGGTTCGGGATCGCATTCGGGGCAGCGGGTGCGTCCAGGGCGTGTTATGAGGCGGCGCTCGACTATGCCATGGAGCGGGTGCAGTTCGACAAGCCCATTGCATCATTCCAGCTCACCCAACAGAAGTTGGTGGAGATGATGATCGCCACACAGAGGGCATATCTCGTCGCCGTCCACCTGGGACGCCGTAAGGATGCAGGCGAGCTGAGTCCCCAACAGGTCAGCTTTGGGAAGATGGACAATGTTCGTAATGCCCTCGAGGTAGCCCGTCTTGCCCGTGGGCTGCTGGGAGGCAACGGGATCACCCTTGAGTATCCGGTGATCCGACACATGACCAATCTGGAGAGCGTCTATACCTACGAGGGCACCAACGAGATCCACACCCTCATCATGGGTGAGGCCCTCACCGGGATCGGGAGCTTCGTCTAGAGGATCTCACCGGGGGTGTAGCTGCCAGCTTGGGGGTGGGCCTTAACTATCTCGCCCACGGTGGCAACAAATTCCTCAACCTGGCGATCCGCCAGACCGGTGAATGTAAGAGGGTTGGCAAGAATCTTCTCGATGTCCTGTGACGAGAGCGGGAACGCGTTGTCACCACCCAAGGACGCCACGACATCGGACTTCTCGCCACCGCGATGTGCTTCCAGGGCAGCAACGGTGTGCTTGCGAATGATCTCGTGGGCGTGCTCCCGCCCCATGCCCCTCTTCACCGCATCTACCAGCAGAGCAGTGGTCGCCAGATAGGGAAGTTGGTCCGTCACTTCGGACGCAATGATTTCGGAGGCGAACCCGATCTCATCGAGAACAGTGAGGAATGTCTGAAAGAGGCCATCGATGGCGAAGAAAGAATCGGGAAGAACGACCCGTCGCACCACCGAACACGAGACATCACCCTCGTTCCACTGCTCTCCCACCAGTGAAGAAGCCATGGTGACATGGCCTCGGAGTACCACGCCGAGTCCATGCACCCGCTCCGAGGAGCGGGCATTCATCTTGTGGGGCATCGCCGAAGAGCCCACCTGGTTGGCGGCGAACCCCTCCGATGCCAACTCATGACCGGCCATGAGGCGAAGCGTGTTGGTCAGATTCATCGGGGCGGAGGCCGTCTCGGCCAGGACCGATACCACCCGGAAGTCGAGCGACCTCGGGTAGACCTGACCCACGGCACCGAGAACCGCTTCAAAACCTAGGTGCCCTGCAACCATCCGCTCCAGCTCGGCGACCTTCTCCGCCGAGACCAGCAGCGCCAGCTGATCCTGTTGGGTACCAACGGGGCCCTTGATTCCCCGCAACGGATAGGAGGCGAGGAGAGCCTCGAGGTTGTGGAAGGCGAGAACCAGCTCCTCTCCGAACATGGCGAATCGTTTCCCCAAGGAGGTGAGCTGGGCGGGAATGTTGTGGGTGCGGGCAGTGACCGCCACACCGTCGTACGTGGTGGCAAGGGCGCCGAGACGGGACAGTGCCGCTACCACCCGATCCCGCACCAACCGCAGGGAGTTGAGGATCTGCCACTGCTCGACGTTCTCGGTGACATCGCGTGACGTCATGCCGAGGTGGGCGTACTCGTAACCGGCCACGGAGTTGAACTCCTCTAGCGCCGCTTTGACGTCGTGACGAAGGACCCGTTCCCTCTCCAGGATGGCGGCGAGATCCACCCGATCGACAGCACCCCTGTAGGCTTCGATGGCGGTCTCGGGGATATCAACACCCAGTTTCCGTTGCGCCTCCATCACCGCCAGCCACAACCGCCGCTGCGACTCCGCCTTCCTCGTTTCCGACCAAATCTCCCCCATCTCAGGCGAGGCATACCGGGTAGCAAGAACGTTTGGGACGGTCACCCCCACATGTTCGCACACCAATTCTTCCCCCACGAATGTAACTGTTCCCCTCCGGAGGAGGGGCAAAGGTTCCTGCCGGCCGGAGGCCGGGAGGTAAGAGGGCACAATCGCCTCGGTAGTCGCGAGGAGATCTTCTCGCGGAGGTGCCCCTCTCGACCCGACGGCTACACCCCGGCCCCTACACCTTCGAGGGGGGAGAGCATCAGAACGGAGGGGGACAACAGGGCGCGCGGGGAGACGCGGCAATGCCGGTAGGGTCATGGGATGACCGATTTCGACGATACGGCTGAGTTGGATGTCATCCTGCCCGGAGACGTGTTCCGCCGCCAGGTTTTGGCCTGGGATGCAGGATTCTGCATTCTGGTGGGTCTGACGCTCCTGGCAGGGTGGATGAGCGACAGGCCACTCGATTTCGTCGAGTCGTGGGTCACTTCGGCCGGTGGGGCGGCCACCGCCGTTTGGGGCCTCATCCTCGCCTACTCGGCCCAGGGGGCTGGGGGACGGGGGACAACGGCCTTCTTCGGTCTGGTGAACCTGGCTGTTGCCGTCCTTCTCACCCGGCTCATCGTCGATCGAGCGGCCGAGAATATCCTGGCGTGGCTCCTCGTCGTGATAGTGGCGGGCTTTGCGGTGGTCCAGTTCATCGCCTCGGTGCGCCGTTGAACGAGTTGAGGATCGTCGTGGTCGAGAATGACCCGCTGGCCCCCATCGGCCGTCTCGGTGGGCATCTCGGGGACCATGCGACAACCATCATCTCGCCAGCCGCCGGCGACACCCTGCCACCACCAGAAGAACTAGACGCGGCCGTGATCCTGGGTGGTCGGATGGGTGCCTATCAGACGGAAACCTACCCATGGTTAACCACCGAGATCCGGTGGCTGTCGCAACTGATCGATGCCGAGACTCCGACTCTCGGGATCTGTCTGGGGGCACAGCTACTCGCCGCTGCGAGTGGGGGGCGGGCCTTTCCTGCCGAGTCGCCCGAAGTCGGCATCGTCAAGCTCTTCAAGACCGGGGCCGGTGCCAAGGATCCCGTCTTCAGCGATGCGGGAGAGATCGCTCTTGCCGTCCATGGCGATACCTTCGAGTTGGGGCCATCGGCGGTTCTCCTCGCCGAGTCGAGTCGATTCGCCCATGCGTTCCGTGTGGGTCGGGCACTCGGCGTCCAGTTCCATCCGGAAACGAGTGCCGAAACAGCGGTTGGCTGGTTGACCCGCCCCGACAACGATATCCGACATGGGCTCTCACCACAGCTCCTGGCCTCCACCATCGAGGACATACGCAGGGCTGATCGGGAGCGCGCCGCCAACTCCGATCGGCTGTTCGCCAGTTGGCTGGCTACGGTGGACCAAGCGCTATGAACCGCGTCGACCGGGTCAAAGAACTGCTCACCGCCGATCCATACGCCGCAGGGCTAGGTGTGGAGCTCATCTCGGTCGACGATGACAGAATCACTATCGGTCTCGATCTCGAGGAACGGCACACCAACTTTCTCGGTGTGGGACACGGTGGAGCCGTGTTTTCCCTCGCCGATGTGGCATTCAGCCTCGCGTCCAACGCGGCCGGCGACCGTGCCGTCGCCATCGACACCCATATCGTCCTCACCGCAGCGACACAGCCCGGTGAGCGTCTCACGGCAGTCGTCGATGAGATGACACGGGGTCGCACCCTCGGTACGTACCACGTGGTGGTAAGTCGTGCCGACGGTCGTACCATCGCCATCTTCACCGGAACGGTCCACATCTCATGAGCGGCACTATGGTGTCGGCGTGATCTTCTCGGACCGAACCATTCGTCAGGCACTCGAGGAGGGGCGAATCGAGATCGACCCCCTTGAGCCCTCCTTCATCCAGCCTTCTAGTGTCGACCTTAGGGTGCACAATCAGTTCCGGGTTTTCGAGAACCATCGGTATCCCCACATCGACCCCACCTCTGCCCAGGATGACCTCACCTCATTGGTCGAGGTGGCGGAAGAGGAGCACTTCATGCTCCATCCGGGAGAATTTGTGCTTGGTGCGACCAAGGAGCGTGTCCGGCTGGGAATCGACGTAGTCGCTCGTCTCGAGGGGAAATCTTCGTTGGGGCGACTCGGTCTCCTCATCCACTCGACGGCGGGGTTCGTCGATCCCGGATTCAATGGCGCCATCACCCTTGAGCTCTCCAATGTCGCCACCCTCCCCATCGCCATCTATCCTGGCATGAAGATCGGACAGATCAGTTTCTATGCAATGACAACTGCCGCCGATGTCCCTTATGGATCGCCGCAGCTCGGATCTAAGTATCAGGATCAGACCGGACCAACGGCAAGTCGCTCCCACCGCGACGGGGCCGACCGAAAGAAATCTCCAAAAAACTCGAAAAATCCCTAAAGATCCGAGTAGATTTGTCGTTTAAGGGTATGCCAACCACAGGTGGCCTCGATCTACCTCCCTTCGTCTGAGGTCTTCGGACCTCGGATTCCTTCCAGATTGAGGCCCAAGGGGAACGGGGCGGTCTTTGACCGCCCCGTTCCCTGTTGGCTAGTGCTCTCCCCAGTCGGTCACTCTCGAGCGCGATTCACCGCCGATATCACCGCCTGCATCGACGCGGCAACGATGGAGGGGTCGATACCCACTCCCCACAAGACCCGGTCTTGGTGTTGGACCTCGACATAGGCAGCTGCTCTGGCGTCTGCCCCTGAGCCGATGGCATGCTCGCTGTAGTCGAGAACCTCGATCGAGACGAGTGAGGACAACCCGTCCACGAATGCCGACACGGGGCCGTTCCCCCGTCCGGTCACCTCCTGTCGCTGACCGTCGACATCCAACACGGCCGTAACGGACGCCACACCATCGCTGCTCTCGATCACGAAGTCGTCCAGCCGAATCGGACCACCGCCAAGGTATACAGCCTCGAAGCTATCCCACATGTCCTTGGGGCTGATCTCGGTTCCGGAGTCTTCCGTCACATGCTGGATAGTGCGGGAGAACTCGATCTGGAGCCGTCGCGGCAGATAGAGACCGTGCTCCTCCGCCATCACATAGGCGACCCCACCCTTTCCTGACTGTGAGTTCACCCTGATGACCGCCTCGTAGGACCTGCCAACGTGCTTGGGGTCTATTGGAAGGTAGGGTACCTCCCAGATCTTGTACCCATCGGGTCCGGACCTCTCCTCCAGAGCACCGAACCCCTTCTTGATAGCGTCCTGGTGGCTGCCGGAGAAGGCGGTGTAGACCAGATCACCCACATAGGGATGCCGAGGGTGCACCGGGAGACGATTGCAGTGCTCCGCCATCCTCCGCATCCCATCGATGTCGGAGATGTCGAGTTCGGGATCGACCCCTTGAGAGAACAGATTGAGGGCCAGGGTCACCACGTCTACGTTTCCGGTACGCTCCCCATTGCCGAATAAGGTCCCCTCCACCCTGTCCGCCCCGGCAGTGAGACCCAACTCCGCGGCGGCCACCGCCGTACCCCTGTCGTTGTGGGGATGGAGCGAGAGGACCACCTGGTCACGGCGCGGGATGTTGCGGTGGAAGTATTCGATGACATCGGCGTACAGATTGGGGGTGTACATCTCCACTGTGGCCGGGAGATTGAGGATCACCTCCTCATCCGACGAGAGATCGAGGGCGTCCATAACCCTGTCACATATCTCTATAGCGAACTCGGGCTCGGTCCCGGTGAATGACTCCGGCGAGTACTCGTAGGCCACTTCGGTTCCAGGCACGGTCGGCTCCAGCTTGCGGCACAGCCTCGCCGCCTCGACAGCGATGTCGACAATGCCCTCACGGGGCAGCCCGAACACGACGTCACGCTGTAGGATCGACGTGGAGTTGTAGAAGTGGACGATGGCATTGGCCGAACCTTCGATCGCCTCGTAGATCCGCTCGATCTGCTCGGCGCGGCATTGGGTCAGTACCTGAATGATCACGTCATCGGGAATGAGATCCTCTTCGATGATCTGACGACAGAAGTCGAAGTCAGGCTGGCTGGCGGCGGGGAACCCTACTTCTATCTGTTTGAAGCCCATCTCCACCAGGGCTTTGAACATCTCCATCTTCCGTGACGGATCCATGGGGTCGATGAGGGCCTGGTTACCGTCTCGCAGGTCGACCGAACACCAGGTGGGTGCGCTCTCTATACGGCGACCGGGCCAAGTCCGGTCGTCGAGGGTGAGGGGACGAAAGCCCCTGTATTTCTCGTGTGGCATCCGATTTGTCTCTTGCTGCGGCATTGTTGCCTCCAGTGTTTCGTGCGATCCGTCTCAATCCATCAAAAAACCCCCTGGCCATGGGAAGCGCAGGAGGTTGGAGACGAGCACCGGATTGTTGGTGCTCGTCTAGCTCTCTAGAAGCAGACCTGTGTGTTGTTTCATCCGCGACAACTCTGGCCGAACGATCCCGATATGTCAAGGGGGACACTACTTCACGCCCGAAACCAGGCTCACCCCCTGGCACTGCGCGTCCTCCTAGCTCACGTCCCGACCCATGTCGGCGAAGCGGGTGAACTCGGGCAGGAACGTCATCTTCACCGTCCCCACAGAACCCGCCCGATGTTTTGCCACTGCCACCTCAGCCAGACCGCGTGCCTCTGCATCCTCGGGGTGGTAGTACTCGTGGCGGTAGATGAACATCACAACGTCCGCGTCCTGTTCGATGGAACCGCTTTCACGAAGGTCGGAGAGACGGGGGCGTTTGTCCTCACGTGATTCGAGGGAGCGGTTGAGCTGGCTAACGGCGACGATGGGAACCTCCAACTCCCGCGCCAGGTTCTTGAGATTGCGGCTGATCTCGGCGATCTCCTGCTGGCGGTTCTCCCTACCCGACGCCTGCATCAGCTGGAGATAGTCGACGACGACCAGGCCCAGGCCGTGACGTCGTTTGAGACGTCGCGACTTGGCCCGGATGTCGGTGACCGTTACCACCGGTGAGTCGTCGATGAAGATGGGAGCCTTGTAGAGATCGGATGCGGCCTTGATCACCTTCTGCCATCCAGTCGGACCGAGCTGGCCCGATCTCAGTTTCATTGAATCGACCCTGCCGACGGAGGCGAGGATACGTTGGACGATCTCCTCTTTCGACATCTCCAAGCTAAAGACAGCCACCGGTGCTCCCTGGAGGGCGACGTGGGTGGCGACATTCGTCGTGAGAGCCGACTTTCCCATGGCCGGTCGGGCCGCTATCACGATCAGGTTGGACGGCTGCAACCCCGCCAACTTTCCGTCGAGGTCGCGGAAGCCGGTGGAGAGCCCCGTCATCTCGGAGCCGACCTCCTCCATGTGTTCGATATGCTCGAGGATGTCCTGGAACATCGGGCCGATCTCGAGGAGGTTCTGGTTGGCACGTCGCTCGGCGACACTCAACACGGCCCGTTCCGCACGGTCGAGAACCTCAAAGACCTCCTCCTCGGTGGTGAAGGCGAGATCGGTGATGGTGGACCCAGCTCTGATCAGGTCACGACGTCGGGCGTTCTCCTCGACGATCGTGCAGTAGTAATCAAGATTCGAGGTTGAGGGCACGTAGTCGGTGAGACGTGCCAGGTACGGCCCACCTCCCACCTTCTCCAGTTCGCCGTTCCTACGAAGTGCCTCGGAGACACTGACGGGATCGATGGGTTGGCTCTGGTCGAACAAGGTTCGCATAGCGTCATAAATGGCGCTGTGGGCGGGGATGTAGAAGTCATCGCTCTGCAGTCGATCCATGACATCGCTCGGAGCGTCGGGTGAGAGCAGGATGGCTCCCAGAACTGACTCCTCTGCTTCTCGGGAGTGTGGTGGCACCCTCGACTTGGATCGGGGTAACCCCTCGGCAGGCGACTGGGACATGTGACGCAACTCTCCCATCAGGTAGTGACAGAAATGGCGGCCCCCGCGTTCCGCGCTCGCCCCAACCTAGAACGTCGACCCCGGGTCGCGGAAACCGGAATAGTTCGCTGCCCGTGGCATGAGAAAGGGCCGAGGGTCCGAAGGTGTGCTCACTCCACTGAGCAATGACCTGATCGAACCACCCGGCCCATTAGTTGCATCCCGCTTCCCAGCACAAAACTGGCGCCGACGGCCCACAGGCCATCTCCCTTACTTGGTCGCCGGGTTTCCCTGGTCGGTTTTTCTCCAAAGGCACTCTAGCAAGGTTGCACGTTTTGTGAAGAGATTGTTCCGCCCTTCAGACGTTTCGGTCGTCAGGGGGATTCTCGTTGGGTGGGTCCTCGCCGGACTCGCCCGGTCTCGCCTTCTACCTCATCATCGGAATCGTCGCCACGCTGGTAGAAAGCGCCGAGAGCGGCACCGATGGCTACACCCATACCGACACCTATGCCGACATTGTTCATCGCGGCGCCTATCCCGGCACCGACGGCAATGCCTATCGCCATCCCCATTGCCATATTCGAGCTCTGGTTGTTTCTCGCCATTTGAGCCTCAAGGTGGGATCAGGCGGGAATGATATCCAAGGTGACGGGAAAGACCACTTCTGGATGGAGCTTGACACGGATCTCGTGGAGCCCGATGGAGCGTATCGCCTCGGAGATCTCGATCTGGTGGCGCTCCAGTTCCACACCCGTGAACTTCTGGATACCGGTGAGGACGTCGTTCACGGAGATCGAACCGTAGAGCTTACCTTCGTCGCCGGTCTGCGCCGCGAGGACCACACGAGTTCCCACCAACTGGGTGGCGATCCGCTCGGCTTCCTCCTTGGCGACCTTGTTGGCGGCCTCCCTTGCAACTCGAGATTTCTCGGCCTGGCGAACGGCTCCCGGCGTGACCCTTACCGCCTTGGATCGGGGGAGCAGAAAGTTGCGTCCGTACCCGTCGGCAACGTCAACCACCTCACCCGCGGCACCAAGATTTGGGACATCGTCGGTGAGAATGAGCCTCATCGCTGCACCACGTATGGCAGGAGAGCCATCTCACGTGCATTCTTGATTGCCGTGGCCAGCTCCCGCTGATGACCGGGACAGACCCCTGTCACCCTACGTGAGCGGATTTTGGCCCGGTCGGACATGTACTTGCGAAGAACCGACACATCCTTCCAGTCGATGAAATCGACGTTCTCCTTGCAGAATTGACAGGGCCGGACCTTGCCCCTCCTGGTGTCGGGGAACTGACGACGTCTTTTCCGATTGCTCTTTGCTTTTCTAGCCATTTCTCTGCACCTTCCAGTGACGGGCCACTAGAACGGGGCCTCGTCGGGGCCGTAATCATCTCTGGCAACAGGCGCCGCAGGAGTTGCTTCGGTTCGGTTGCTGCTACCGCCACCGCCCTGTGACCAATCACCACTGGAGCGCTCGGCGCGCTTTACAGTGGCAGTGGCCCAGCGGAGGCTGGGGCCGATCTCGTCGACTTGGATCTCCACGACGGAGCGGCGATCGCCTTGCTCGGTTTCCCATGAGCGTTGCTCTAGTCGCCCGCTAACGATCACTCTGGCGCCCTTCTCGAGTGACTCTGCTGCCGACTCGGCCTGATCACGCCAGATCGTCCCACTGAAGAAGCTGGTGTCTTCTTGCCATTCGTTGTTGCTATCGCGCCACCGGCGGTTGACTGCCAGGCGGATCTTGGCGAGTGCCACACCCGACGGGGTGAATCGCAACTCGGGATCGTCTACCAGATTTCCGATGAGGGTCACATTGTTCGACATGGGTCTCCTTTACCGTTCTCTACCATCATGCCTCCGAGGAACGACGGTTTCCAGAGCCTCGTCGCGAATCCCGGTTAGCAGCGAGGGCTGCCGCATCGATGGTTGGAGGTGCCGATACGGTGGAAATACCGTGGGAAACGAGGATCTTGTGTCGGATGACCTCGTCGGCGAGCCCCAGGATTCTGTCGACATTTGCCACCGGACCAGGCTCCGAGCTGAAGGTGATCAGCGTGTAGTGACCCTCGGTCATGTGGTCGATCTCATAGGCAAACCGGCGGCGTCCCCAGAGATCCTTCTTGTTCACCGTCGCCCTGTCCCGTTCGAGAAGCGATCCGAGTTCGTCGATCTTCGTCGACACCTCGGCCTCTTCGAGGTCGGGATGGTGAATCGTCATGAGTTCATAGTCGCGCATTGTCACCTCCTGTGGACATCCGTTTGGAAGGCCCCGATCGTTGTCGCAATCCGACACATCCCGGAGCAGGGGTCACCCAGATCGGACGGCGCGTCGCCAATCGGGGGTACTACGGGAGTGTACACGACGGGGTTACGTGACCCAATCTGGGAGCACTCGGGGCCTCAGCGAGGAGGGACGGTCGGATCCCGGCCAACGGCTGCGGCTCCCGCTCGTTGTGTGGGTCCTCAGGGCAGGGTCAGGCGGGCATTCTCAGGGTAGGAAAAGGTGCCAGCGGGGACTTCGAGCGCGTACGCAACCGCCGCCTCCGACGGATACACATCGCATTCTTGGTCATCTTGCCTGCATGGGACCATCTGGTAGGTCCTCACCAGCTCGCCGCCCGAATCGTAGAACCCGATGTCGATGGGCATGATGGTGTCCTCCATGATGAATGTCGCCTCGCGGGCATTCTCGAAAACGAAGAGCATGCCGTCGAGATCACCGATGTCATCCACCCCGCGCAGTCCCTGGGATCTCTCCCGGGCGTCGTCGGCCAAGGCGACGGTGAGCTCCTCATCTCCTACCTTGATGACGGTGGTCTCCCAACCGACCAGATCTCCCATTCCCATCGTGGTTGTGGAAACGTGTGTGGTCGGGAGTGTGGTGACCGCGGGCTCGGTCGGGGATGTTGCTCCGGTGGTCGCTACGCCTTTTGTTGCCAGCGGCACCAATGTCCCGTCGTCATTTGCGGTTGTAGTCGGGGTGTCGGCATTGCCAGCACAACCCATGAGCAGGAGTAGGAGGCCTGCTGTCGCACCAGCCAAACGAGACGTGGCCTTACGCATCGCCGCCTGAGCTGGTATCAATCTCGGCGAGCTTGGTGCGGATCAGGGCGATATCAGCTGTCTGGCCCTCGAGATCGGGAGTCTCCACCACCACTGGGACTCCCGCCTCGGCGACGATACCCACCATGACATCGAGTGGGATCTCTCCCTTCCCCAGATTGGCTGACGGTCACGACGGGAGTCGAATTCGTCGCGGCTGTCGTTGAGATGGACCAAATCGATCCGCCCGGTCGCCTCCCGAACACGGGGCACCAGACCATCGAGGGGCTCGCCACCCGCCCAGGCGTGACATGTGTCAAGGACGAAACCGGGACCGAACTCTCCGATCTCCTCCCAGAGCCGTGCCAGCCATTCCACCCGTCGACCAAGAGCCTTGTCACCGCCGGCGGTGTTCTCGATCAGCACTGTCATGTCGGTGTCCAGGGCCTCCAATGCCTTCCTCCATCGCACCAGGCCATCGTCGGTGGGGCCGTCCCCCGTCACGTGGCCGGCATGCACCACCACCGCTTCGGCGTCGATCTCGCTTGCGGCATCGCAGGTTTCCTGCAGGATCCTCCTGCTTGGTATGCGGACGCGATTGTTGTCGGCGCACACATTGATCAGGTAGGGGGCATGGACATAGATGGGCATCGCTGCCCGCCGCAGGTCCTCGGCATCGGATCGGGGATTCGGCTTCTTCCAACCCTGGGGATTGGAGAGGAATATCTGGACGAGATCGGCGTCCCGTTCACTGGCCTCGTGCAGCGGGTCGGAGTTAGGGGTATGCGCTCCGATGGAGAGATCCATCACTCGTCCTCGATTGCAGTCTCCCCATCGGTGTTATCTACAACGGCAACCTCCATGCCGCTGAGGCGACGCTCCTCCAGATTCTCGGTGACCTCCTCCGATGACATCGACCACCCTTCGGTGAGGATGTCGAGACCATCTGGCTGTGCCCAGCGACCACCCCACGGCTCCGGACCGGTTGGTTCGACTTCGCCGATGTGGAGCACCTCATGGGAGGCACCATCGATGTCGACCGTACGAGGCTCGATTGCCCCCACGTTCTCCCAGCGGTAGCGCAGGGGGGTGGCGAAGGGGCCGGACCGGACCTCAAGACCGAGGTCGTCGGCAAGCATCACCAGAGTGGGAGCGAGAAGTTCTTTCAGGCCGTACAACACCAGACCTCCGCCGGCCAGGATGAAGATGGCGGCGAAGATGTAGTCGCGGGTCTCCATGGTGCCTTCGGTGTTGGCCGCTGTGGAGTAGGCGATCTCTAAGAGTTGGTCGGTGAAGTATCGGGTGAAGAGGACATCGACTCCCATAACGAGAAATGGGATACCGACCAGCGCCCATCCCCAACCCCGCCAAGGGTTGCGCCGAACCTCGAACGTCTTGTCGTTGTCGTCGGGCGAGCTCATGGCTCCATTCCAAGATCTCTCGGGGTGAACACAGCCATATAGGGTACGGCGAATTCCTCGGATGCCGATAATGCACGCCCATCACTGCGATCGATCAGCACGAGGGCGCTTGCCACATCGAGACCCTCCGAACGCGCTACGTCGATGGATTCTCTTATGGCGCCCCCGGTGGTGGTGGTGTCCTCGACGATCGTCACCCTATCCCCCTGCGTAACTGGACCAACGAGGCGCCCCCCGGTCCCGTGATCTTTGGCCTCCTTGCGAATACTGAAGGAGTTGAGCCTTCTTCCCTGATTGGTGGCTTCGACAGCGATGGCGAGGGCGATGGGATCGGCTCCCATGGTCATCCCGCCCACGGCAACCACATCTTCTTCGACGAAGGGAAGGAGAAGGGGGCCAATCAGATTGGCGCCTTCACCGGCGTAGGTCACCTGACGGGCATCGAGGTACCAGTCGCTCACCTCCCCCGATCTCAGGGTGAATGGGCCATCTGTTCTGATCGCCTTGGTTCGGATCAGGTTGGCCAGATCGTCCCGTGTCACAGCGCCTCATCGTAGCGCTGCACATATCCGTCCCACACGAACGAACGCGGGTTTGTGTACCTCCAGGTACAGCCGAACCGGGGTTGTGCTCCCCTACCTGCCGAAGCGGCGGTCTCGGCGGACGTAGTCTCGGATGGCGCGGAGGAAGTCGACTCGTCGGAAGGCGGGCCAGAAGACGTCTACGAATACGAACTCGGCGTAGGCCGACTGCCACAGCAGGAAGCCAGAGAGACGGGACTCCCCCGAGGTTCTGATGAGAACATCGGGGTCGGGGAGCTCGGGGATGTAGAGGTTGGCCTCGACGGTGTCGGAATTTATGTGGTCTGCGAGCTGGTCGGCTGGGACCCCCTGGTCGGCAAGACCCTGCACCAGGTCCCGAACCGCATCGACAATCTCCTGGCGACCACCGTATCCCATGGCGATGTTGAGATGTCGATGACCGTCCCCGGACTGCTCCTCGGCTCGCCGAGCCGCCGTCACCAGCCTCTCCGGAAGACGATCGAAGCTCCCAATGAACCGGAGGCTGAGCCCGTCACGGCGACACAGATCCGGTAGACGGTGGAATAACTCGACCAGGACATCGAAGTAGGGGTCCAGCTCCGAGGCCGGACGGGTCAGGTTCTCGGTGGAGAGCACCCACGCCGTGATCACGTTGATCTCGGGATCGGTGGTCCAGCTAACGAACTCCTCAAACCTTGACATCCCGGCTCGGTAAGCATCGGTGTAGCTGGAAAGACCGAACTGGCGGGCGTAACGACGATGCCCGTCTAGGACGATTCCAACATGTCGGGGCACCAGACGGGGGTCAATGGAGCGGCGGAGTCGACGTTCATAGGCACGATATAGGAGATCGGTGGGCGTGGGCATGCAACGTCGCGATGGTACCGGATGGATACTGTCAGCCGTTACGGAACGACTCTAAGGTTCGCCGCAACCCTAGGATTTCGGGGATGGAACCGGCGGTAAGCTCTCCTTCAACCGACACCCTTGAGCGCTTCACGCTGGGTCGGATGGAGAATCCGATCCGCGGGTTTCTTCATGGTCTGGCAGCAATCATCGCCCTCGTTGGGGGGACAATACTGGTGGTCCGCTCGGTGGCAGCAGGGGGATCGGTCCTCATCCCCGTGGCGATCTTTGCCGTGAGCCTGGTGGCGATGTTCTCCATCTCCTGTCTGTATCACTCCGTCCCCTGGAGCCCCAGATGGAAATCTCGATTGCAGAGGATCGATCACTCGGCGATCTTCCTTGTTGTCGCTGCCACGTTCACACCCTTCGCCGTTGTTGCACTCGACGGTGTCTCACAAGTGATCGCACTCACCATCGTGTGGGCGATCGCCGCCACCGGGATCCTTCTCAAACTCATACTCTCGTCACCGTCGACCGGACTTTCCGTGACGCTGCAGATGGTGATGGGATGGTCGGCCCTTATTTGGGCACCATCACTCGTCAGGACTCTGGGTTGGGGCCCAATGGTGCTGATCCTGGTCGGCGGGCTGGCCTATTCGGTGGGTGT
>WHTL01000378.1 GCA_009377735.1 Acidimicrobiia bacterium | reverse complement strand
CTCAATGCGTCCAGACCCTCTCTGGGACCGTACAGCATGATCAGATACCTCATTGCTTTCTCCTTGCTCGGTGGCATCCCTCTTGGATGCCTCTCGTGTGAGACATCGAAGCCAGGACCCCTTTCTCGACATCAGAATCAGGATATCTTGTGCTGTGATTTCTGGGGGACTCCGTCCCCCAGACCCCCTACGGCTGCCTCCTACTCACTGCCCCCGGCAACCTTCCCCCCGCCGTTGGCGGGGGGACTTTATTGGGGGGGGACAGCAGTGCAGAAGTTTTTGTGGGTCTCTAGCGTTGGTGTCCCCGATCCGAACAGGAGTCTCCATGGGTTCGAATGGCAGCACCGACGGCAAGATGGCGAAGATCGAGGTTGTCAAGGTGGATGGTGAGGACCGCTTTGAGGCTCGGATCGATGGCAACGTGGTGGGAACCGCCTACTACCGACGTCATCCCAGTGGTCGAATCTTCTTCACTCACACCGAGGTCGACGACAATTACCAGGGGAAGGGGGTTGGTGCCACCCTGGCCGGTGGAGCTCTGGATATCGTGAGGACCCAGGGAGATCGGGTGGTGCCCCTGTGTCCCTTCATGGCCGGATTCATCGAACGAAACGAGACATATCAGGATCTGGTCGATCCAGAGCTGACACAACGGTTCACCCAGTCCCGGGGAGGATCCTAGGTCCGTTTCTCCCATCTGACCGCTAATAGCCGCGGGAAATGCTCCTGGCCCCGTAGCCCTGGCTCTTCACCGATCTGCTCAGCGGTGGCGCCCTTCTCCACCAGCCTTTGAAGAGACCACCCGGCATCGGCGGCAGAACCAAGAAGCGTCTCCATAGGGCGATGGTAGAAGCGGACCTTGCCCTCCCCTGCGGTTTCATCCGACCAACCCTTGGAGAAATATTCACCAGGACGCCAAGTCACCTCCCCGTCTCGTTCTCTGATCGGTGTGGAGCCGGGTGCCGTCCATATTGGATGGTTGATGACCACCACCAACGCTCCCCCGGGGGCGACCACCCTGGCAGTTTCAGAGAAATAGCCCTCGTGGTCAGCCAGATGCTCCAGGACCAGGGCGCTGAATGCGGCGTCGACCGAGTCATTGGCCAGAGGGATGCCAGGAAGTCGTGCCACCACGGTGGGACCGTGAGCGACGGCGAGCATCGCCAACGATTCTGCGAGCTCCAGACCGATCGGAGTGACACCATTTTGCCGCAACTTCCCCATGACGCGTCCCTCACCACAACCCACATCGAGCACGGTCCGTGCCCTTTGATCTCCCAGGAGATCGAGGACGAGTGGTGTTATCTCGGTGGTATATGCCGGGTCCCCAGCCAGCTCTTGTCGCCACCATCCCGCCAAGGCAACCCAATCTGGCTCGTCGGTCATGGGAGCACAGTACCCCAGGACGACAAACCGCCCAGTGACCGCGAGGGCCGCTGGGCGGTTCTAGAAGCGACGAATCGCTTCTGTTAGGAATATTAGATGGAATCGGTCGTGTGTAAAGCCAGAATACCGTTTTGTTTTCGCGAGTTACTTCTGGGGGACTCCGTCGCCTGTTGCGGCACACCCGGATCGCATCGAATCCACGCCCGCCGTTACCCCTGTTACATAGTGCTCCGGCACCCCTGGTGCACCATCATCTAACGACCTCGCGAAGAAACTTGCCGGTGTAGCTCTCGGAGATGTCGGCGACTTCCTCGGGTGTTCCCGTAGCAACGATTCTCCCACCGGAAGAGCCCCCCTCGGGTCCCAGGTCAATGATGTGATCTACAGATTTGATCACATCGAGGTTGTGCTCGATGACAACGACCGTGTTCCCCGCATCCACCAGGCGATGAAGGACGTCGAGGAGTTTGCGGATGTCATCAAAATGGAGACCGGTGGTTGGTTCGTCGAGAATGTAGAACGTGCGCCCGGTGGAACGGCGCCCCAGCTCCGATGCGAGCTTGATTCGCTGCGCCTCCCCACCCGACAATGTCGTGGCAGGTTGTCCCAGGCGAACATATGTAAGACCGACATCGTGAAGGGTCTGTAAGATTCGAACGATCTTTGGTTGGTTGGAGAACACATCGAGAGCCTCATCCACCGACATGGCCAGCACATCGGCGATGGTGTGTCCCTTCCACGTGATCTGGAGCGTGTCCCGGTTGTAACGCATACCACCGCAGACCTCACATGCGACATAGACGTCGGGGAGGAAATGCATCTCGATCTTGATGGTGCCATCCCCCGAACATGCCTCGCACCGGCCACCTTTGACATTGAACGAGAAACGTCCCGGTTTGTAGCCACGGGCTCTCGACTCTGGGGTCGAGGCGAACAGGGCACGGATATGGTCGAAGACGCCCGAGTAGGTCGCAGGATTGCTACGGGGTGTTCTCCCAATGGGTGACTGGTCGATGTCGATGAGTTTGTCGATATGCTCGACACCCTCGAGCCGACGGTGTCTACCCGGCACAGAGCGGGCTCGATTGAGTTGCTGACGGAGAGCCTTGGCCATGACCTCCTCCACCAGGGTCGATTTCCCCGAGCCAGACACACCCGTGACCGCGGTGAACGTACCAAGTGGGAAGTCGACGTCGAGACCCGACAGGTTGTTCTGGGTTGCCCCGATCACCGACAATGACTCCCCGCTGCCCCGGCGTCTCGTATCTGGGATCTCGATACGACGCCGACCGGCCATGTAGTCGCCGGTCAGGGAATCCTCCGCCTCGCAAAGGGCCTTCAGATCTCCTTCAGCCACCACCAAACCGCCGTGCTCCCCGGCGCCCGGCCCAATGTCGACGATGTGGTCGGCGGCGCGCATCGTATCTTCGTCATGCTCGACGACGATGAGGGTGTTCCCCAGATCGCGTAGCCGAATAAGCGTCTCAATGAGCCTCTGGTTGTCTCGTTGATGGAGACCGATGGAGGGCTCATCGAGGATGTAGAGGACACCTACCAGCCCCGATCCGATCTGGGTGGCGAGTCTGATCCGCTGTGCCTCACCCCCGGCCAGGGTCGCAGCCGACCGACTAAGGGTGAGGTAGTCGAGACCGACGTCGAGGAGGAACCCGATCCGTGACCCGATCTCCTTGAGAATCTCCGTCGCGATCTTGGCGTCGCGCTCTGACAACTCCAGACCCTGTAATGCATCCAAGGCGTCTCCCAAAGAGAAATCGGCAATTTCAGCAATGTTGTGGTCCCCGACCGTGACCGCCAGGGCGACCTCGTTGAGCCGCCCTCCCTCGCAGACGTCACATGGCACCTCTGCCATGTACTCCTCGTAATATCGGCGAGCGGAGTCCGAATCGGCGTTCTCATGTCGACGCAGCAGAAACGGAATGGCGCCCTCGAAGGTCGTGTCATACCGGCGGCGGCGGCCGAAGCGGTTGGTGTAGCTGACCTGATAGGTTTCCTCGCCTGAACCCTCGAGTAT
>WHTL01000420.1 GCA_009377735.1 Acidimicrobiia bacterium | reverse complement strand
TGCGCCACCCACAACCTCCTCAAGCTCCACCGTCACCGACCAGCCCCCAACATGTGAGGAAGCGCGCCCAATCTTGACCCTCACCCCGAACTCTGCCCCGACCTACCCGTCACACCCCGAGACAAAGCGCAACAGCCTCTTAGGGCGCGAAAATCCGCGCAGTAGGGTGGGTCAGCCGTTGACCTCGTTCTGTGCGGATTTTTGACGCGTTAGGGGGTGAGAATCCGCGCAGAAGGGTGGGTGGCGTCAGGCGTCGGCGCCGTCCAGTTCGTAGTGGAGTTGGATGCGGTGCGTGCCGTGCTCGTCGACGCCGATATGAGCGTGACCGCTGATCCCCTCCAGCTCGCTGGTTCCGGAACCGGGAACGATCGACCACTGGCCGCTGGGCTCGCCGGCGGCGTCGATGGTTCCGAAATGGAGAAGAACGAAGGTGCCCACCCTGCTGCCGAGACGACCCACGATCCGCTCCATGGCGACATATCCTGCCCCACCGGACTCCGACGTGGCGGCGAGCATCTCCGTGACGCTTATCGCCTCCAACTCGCCACTGAACTCCTTCTCGAAGGCGGTGTGGGATAGTCCCACGTCGACGACCTTGGGCACATCGTCGGCCGTGGGGACCTCACGGTGATTGGAAAGGACGAAGATCGCACTCGCTTCCATGGGGGAAGGCTATCAACCTTCAGGGCTACCAGAACGCCTACCAGCGTTCGGTGAGGTGCTCCCGACCCGTCGGAGGGTCGAAGGGTTCCGGCCAGAAGTCGGTGATAGTCGCGATCCTGCCGTTATCGAACTCGAAGAACGCCATCGCATCCCCCTCGCTCTTGGAATCGATCAGCCAATCGAACCACACCACACCGTTGTCCTCATCGGAGATGATGACCTTGGCCACGAGATTCCAGTTGCCCGGGTACTCCCGGTTGAACTGCTCGTACCGGTCCCGGCCGCGGATCCGTTCCCGCGACTGGGGAACCTCATAAACCACATCCTCGGACATCAGTTCTCGCCATGTGTTCCAGTCTCTCTGGTCGAGACTCTCGATGAACGTCTGAACTAGGGCACGGTTGTCGGTCATAGAGTGACCGTACTTACCTGTGGCGACAACGCGGTGCTGGGTCAGTCGCAGCGGTCGGGCCCACAGGCATCCCCACTCACCGTATCGACCATGGTGAGGGGATGGGCCTCGGTCCACGCCTGATCCAGGGCCGAAGCGAACACCTCGCTGGGCTGGGCGCCGGACACGCCGTACTTGCGATCGATCACGAAGAACGGCACCCCTGAAACCCCCAAGGCCCTGGCTTCGGAGATGTCCTCCTCCACATCGGCCGAGAAGTCGTCCCCCTCCAGAACCCGTCGTACCTCGTCGACGTCGAGACCGATGCTGGTGCCGATCTCAACCAGGGTGTCGATGTTGCCGATGTCCGCTCCCTTCTCGAAGTGGGCCGAGAGGAGCACTTCCTTGGTAGTGGTTCCGAGACCGTGGCTCTTCGCCAGATGGAGGAGCCGATGCGCCGTGAAGCTGTTGGCCACGACGAGATTCTTGAAGTCGTATTCGAGCCCCTCGCTGGCCGCCTCCCCCTTGACGTGGTCGAACATGGCGTTCACCTGGGTCTCCGCCAGCCCCTTTCGCGACGCCAGGTACTCCCCCTCGGTTCCCTCATAGTGGTCGGGGAGAGTGGGATCGAGCTGGAAGCTGCGCCAGATGACGATCGTGTCGTCCTTGTGTGCGAAATCCACCAGTGCCGACTCGAAGCGACGCTTGCCGATGTAGCACCAGGGACATGCAATATCAGACCAAATCTCTATTTCCATATACCATATTCAACCAGCCCGGGAGAGGGGGTCATTCCCATTGCGGTGATGCCAAGGGCCGTATCCGTGACGCGGGAGCCTTCGGCAATCGATTGTAGGATGCGTGGCTGACCATGAGAGACTTTGTACAGAGGCTGCGCGCCTCCGCCGGCCTGCTGGAACCGTCCCTGGTGTCGGGGAGCGTGCTAGTCCTCACCTCTCTCGTCTTCTTCCGATCGGCCCTCCTTCCCGAATTCGGCGCGGAGTTGGAGATGTCCACCTTTGAATTGGGGATCGTAACCACGGTGTTCGGCATCGGGCGGCTGGTCGCCGACCTCCCCGGTGGATATCTCGCCGACCGTATCGTCGCCACCAGACTTCTGGCGGTGGCCGCGGCAGGAGTCGCCGTGGGGAGTCTCGCCCTCGGTCTCGCCGGATCGGCGCTGCCGGTCTACTTGGCCATCTTCCTCCTGGGTCTGGCGTCGGCGACCACCAACGGCACGGGGATGACCTACTACTCGAATGTCGGTGGTCCCGGCTTCAGGGGCACCGCCATGGCTGTCTTCTCGGCGAGTCTCCTCGGTGGGCAGGCCATCGGGCCAGCCGTGGGCGGACTCATTGCCTCGGTGGCGGATTGGCGCCTCGCCATGTATGTTGCCGCCGGTGTCGCCTCGGTCCTCGCGATCGGTTTGGTCTTTGGCACCCGCGCCCATCAACCG
>WHTL01000323.1 GCA_009377735.1 Acidimicrobiia bacterium | reverse complement strand
GGCCACCACCTGGTCGCCCTCGTCCGAGCCCGAGCCGTCTTCATCGACGGAGAACTACAAGAAAGAAGCCAAACCGACCAGCCCGACCCCGAGGACGTCGCAGCCTGACATGACCCCATCCACAACATTTGACAATATCTCTAGTTGCTATTCGTTGTGCCACACTGTGCTTGTGATGGTTGATGCCGAACTTGCCAAACCTGACTCAACTCTCACTGAGCGGTCCTTGCGGGTGGTTGAGGCCGTGGTCAATGCAGGTGAGCCTGTAGGTCCGCGAGGACTTGCTCGTGTACTAGGTTTGGATCGAAGCACTGTCGGAAGAATTCTCGCCCGTCTGGAACAGATGGGCATGCTGGAACGAGTCTCGAAAGGGTATGTGCCTGGGTGGAGACTGTTCACTCTGGCCCGTGTCCTAACAGCGATAGATCCCGTGTCTAACGACGTTGTCAGTGTTCTTGAGCGGCTTGTCCACCGATACGACGAAACTTGCTACCTGTGTACTTTCTCAGGCGGCGTAGCAGCCTTCACCCATGAGGTCCAGAGTACGAAACCACTTCGTTTCGTTGCCGAACTTGGTCACCCAGTGCCGTTACATGCCGGTGCAGGTGGACGCGCTATCTTGGCAGGACTAGATCCTCAAATGGCTGCCGAGTTGCTTGGTAAGGGTCGGCTTCCAACATGGGGACCCAACACGATGACTGATCCCGCCGAGCTTCTCGACTTGGCGTCAAGGGACCGAATTAGGGGCTACTCCGTCAGCTTCGAAGAGCGGGTGCCAGGTGGCGGTGCCGTGGCAGCGCCGTTTTTCGACCGACGTCAACGTTGTCTGGGATCAGTGGTGTTCAGTGCTCCTCTGAGCAGGTTAGACCATGCCATTATCCCTGAAATTGGTGAAGCCGTCGTGGAGGTAGCCGAAACCTTATCGCATTGACTATGCCGCTTCAGATGGTCGCGATTCTGTACTCTGGTGCTTGATACGTATGAGTCGTGGATCCCACGACAACGGACACGGCTCTAACGGGTCCTAAACACGACCTCAAGTGGATCGACCCTACGTCACACAACGCGTAGCGCCCGGTCGCTCCGATTCAGGCCAGCGACACCATCCTCAGGCGGGTCGTGGTGGGTGAGTCGAGAGCAGAGACCGCGGGATCGGCGACCATTCCCGTCTCCGGCAGTTGCTGCTGGACCATCCACAACCCGAACGGGGTGATCGATACCAACCCCTCGATGCCAGCCCTCACGACCGTATCGCAGGCATTCGTCCCATTCGCCGTCGATGCTCGTCGGTGTACGGCACGACATCGCTTCTGGCAACAGCTCCACGTTTCGAGGCGACCACGATCGGTTCACACAACGCTTAGCTCACATCCTCACCGGGAACTTTTCGCCCTCTCACCGCCTCCAGGAGCCGAGCTTCATTCCGGAGAGAAGCAGACGTGTGACCGTCAGTAGGAGGACCCAGATCAACCGTACTCAACCACTTCGAGACCAGGCACCAATCCGTAATGCCTTGTATTGCGCGTCACCAACGATCGACCATAGGCGAGCGCTGTCGCTGCGATCCAAAGGTCGTTGGAACCAATCGGCGTGCCCTGCTGCTTCAGGTGTCGATAGAGCTCTCCGTAGTTCCAGCACACGTCGGTCGTACACCCCAGTACACGGTAAGACGACATGAAATCTTCCCACTTGGATCGCGCTCTGAGAGCCATCCCAGCGGCCATCTCGCCCGCGATCGTAAAGGTGATACTCATCGTCGAGGCTGATGCGGAGTCGAGAAACGCCATCGCTGGCCCAGATATGTCTCTTCGTGACTCTCGTTCCAAATCGATCAGGAAGGTCGTCTCCAGGATCAGCTTGATCGCCGCTTGTCCTCGGCTGGAATATCCAGTTCCTTCAGCTGTTCGATACGATCCAAGCCATCCTCGGAAAAGAATGGACCATGATCCCGGTAATGGCGCAGCAGCTCGGCCCCGGTCATTCCCTCATCGTGCCATTGAGCCCGTAGGACAACCTGGCTGAACGACTCACCCGGGAATCTTCGGGCATCCTTGAGTTTCTCGTACGCTTCGATCCGCAGCGAAATGGTCTTGCTCGGCATACACAGATTATGCAGAGACATCCATGAGGTAGTCAAGAGGTCCAACCCTCCGGATGAGAAGCCGGGCAGTCCCATCGCCTCCACGGCTCACGCTCACATCCTCAGCGGCGACCCAGAAAAGATCCCCGCTTGAGCTGGTCCTGCTCCGTCGTCCGGGTCGCAGCGCCGTTCGGGCGAGGGCCACCGCCGGGCGACTGACCTGGTCACCTGGGAGGGACTCCGTGGCGTTTGTGGCCCAGGGAAAGCCGACAGCAGGTCGGCGAGGAGCTGTTCATCTCCGACCGCACCGTCGCCCGTCACCTGACCAACATCTACAACAAGGTCGGGGTCACCAACCGGACCGAGGCCGCCCGGCTACGCGCTCCACCACGGGATCGCCACCTCCCATTGAGAGCGGGAGCGGCTCCACACCTGGCTACAACTACCACAGGTGATCTCGATGTGGTCGTCAACACGACGACCTGACAGGTCGTCGGTCTCTCCACACCTGGGACAGGCAATGTCGAGGGCCATGGCTCGAACCGGATGACGGCGAACGGCTATCCGCCGGCGGGTTGGAAGATCTCGATCGGTGTTTCCGGCAGGATCCTCCAATAGGATCTGTTTCCCACCCAAACGGTGCCGAAGACGCCGGGAGGCCGATGGTTGATCGGGTTTGTCCCCGTTTATTGACCTGTGAACATCACCCCAATTCGTCGAACATCGGTTGGTAGCGGGCGGCGACTTCGGCGGGTGTTTCGTCCGTACCCGTCACGGTCAGCTCATCAAGCAAGTTGATGAAGATCTCACCGACCGCGTTTGTGTTGGTTGCTGGTGGGATCTGGGCTTCGAGCCCCCGGAAGATCTCCATCAGCTCCGGTGTGAAGAACGGCTGCTCTTCTGCCATCTGCTCGCCTTCGAGTACCGGTATCGACTGGACGATTCCGGATTCGAGGACGAAGTAGCGTTCGGCGGCTATTTCCGGGTCCGACAGATAACGCAGCACGAGGCTCGCTTCGTAGGGATGCTCGGTGCCGGCCGTCATGGACCAGCCGCGAGGAACACCGAGATACTGGCCACCATTCTCCGTGTGCACCGGGTAGGGCGCCGTCAACCAGTCCTCGCCATATTGGAAGTCATCGAGCATGAAACCCGGGCCACCATTGAGGCCCTCGTCGATGAACGCCAACTCACCGGCGACGAAAGCGCCCTTGGCCTCATCCTGCTGGCCGATCATGAACTCGGGATCGGTGATCCCCTCCTCATACATCGTCTGCAGGAAGTCGATCATCTCGACACCCTGATCACTGGTCATGTCGGGGATGTTGCCGTCGAAGGGCACTCCGAAGGAGAAGGCCCAGCGGAACATCCTGTCGTGACTCGCCCCACCCGTCCCGAAGAACGCGGGTAGGTCGGGGTTAGCCGCCTGGATCACACGAGCTGCCTCGATCATGTCCCCGTAGGTGTCGTACGGTGGGGGCTCGGCCCCCGAATCCTCGACGAGGTGGACGTTGTAGAAGAGCGCATCGACCAGACTCTTGTTCGGGACGTGATAGATCTCGTCTTCATAGGTGCCATCTGCCCAGACTGCCTCGGGGATCGTGGCGTACAGTTCGGGATCCTCTTCTTCGAAAGTGGCGACCTGGTCGGTCATTGGCGAAAGCAGGTCGGCCTCCAAGAAAGCCGGGGTCAGGTGGGAGTCGATCTCAACCATGTCGGGAAGTTGCTCGCCCGCATCGCGCATCCTGAGCAGATCGGTGAGGATGGTGTCGCCGCGGATATCCCACTCGACGACGACGCCGAACTCCTCCTCAAGCATTGCGAATTCGTCGGCAGGCACCGACTCTCCGTTGAACCATGCCGTTACCACCACCGCCTCACCGTCGGCTGCTTCACCCTCGTTGTCTTCGCCGACGTCGGTACTGGCGGTGCCACTGGCTTCGGTAGTGGCGGTGCCACCATTTCCACCGCAAGCGGCCAGCAGGAGCGCCATGGCGACCAATGAACCGATGACGCGGGTAATCCGCCACCGTCTAGCGTCTCTGACCTGTTCAGTCTCTGAAAGTCTCATGTCTTCGTTCTCGCTTCCACTCTCGATCTTCGGGGACGATCCTCGATGGTCACTCCCCAAACCGGGGGTGCTCTCGCCGATCGCGTATCCTCGCAGGGGCGGTGAGGCTGAATCATTACTTCATCGCTCCCGACGTGATCCCTCCGACGACGTATCGCTCGATACGGAGGTAGACAAAGATGAAGGGGATGATCGTCATGATGGCGAAGGCAGCCTGTCCAGGGTTGTTCTGGAATCCGGTGGTTTGGGTCATCAGGAAGAGTTCGTAGGGCAGGGTGCGACTCCCCGGACTCGAGGTGAGCCCCAGCACGAGATTG
>WHTL01000276.1 GCA_009377735.1 Acidimicrobiia bacterium | reverse complement strand
GACGGCTCCAACCGGCAGACCGAGTATTGCGCCCACCCCAAAGATGGTCGAGCCCAGGAGCGCACCGACGATGCCTCCCAGAATTCCGCCTAGCGTTCCTGCTCGGCTGGCACCGAAGCGTCTGGCACCGTATCCGGCCACAAAGATGTCGCCGATGGTTGCCACCAGCGCGATCAATCCGATCGCCAGGACCGAGACCCAGCCGATGACCTCGAATTCCGTGAGAAACGCATATACCAGCGCCGCCAGGAAGATCATCCAACCGCCGGGCACCCCGGGGATGAAGCTGCCGAGGATCCCGAGGACCATCACAGCCACCACAATCCAGAAGAGCACCGGATCCTCCACGGGCATCAGC
Organism: Acidimicrobiia bacterium; assembly: GCA_009377735.1. Taxonomy (GTDB): domain Bacteria; phylum Actinomycetota; class Acidimicrobiia; order Spongiisociales; family ZC4RG35; genus WHTL01. Next base: position 5,169 of record WHTL01000276.1, on the reverse strand, counting down.
TACCTCCAGTCGTCGGTCGATCTCACCGACCAGTAGGTTATCGTGCGGGGCAGGACGAGAGAGAAGGAGCATGTCCTGTTGACCATCCGTTCCTCGATATGGAACATTGCCTCCCAGACGTTGAGCCCCCTGATCCTGATCTTCATCGGCGTGTCGTTGAAGGCTGGTCGGCCGGGCTGGTTCTTCCCGCTGCTCTGGATCGGAGCGGGTGTTTTTCTCGGAGTGGCCGCCTTCTGGTGGTTGCCCATCGCAGCCCGGTTCGATGATGGCGGCATCACCCGGGTCTTCCTGTTCCGACGGGAGCATCTCGACTGGCGTGAAGTCGCGGCAATGACCAGAACGAAGACCGGCTTCACTTTCCGAACCCCCGCCCGCCGACACGACGATACGCGAATGGACATCTTGACCAAAAGGGGTGGGGAGTCGAAGAAGTACCGCGGTCGAGCACCAGCCGACAAACACCGCCGCTGGGGCGGTTCTGGTATTGCCGCTGTGACTAGCGATGGAGCCGAAAAGGTCCTCACAGAACGGTTAGAGACCCAGGATCAGCACGAGATGTTGCGGGATCTCACCAGAAAACACGCCCCAGATGCGGACTGGCGGGTCACCGCACCGGGCTCCCTCTTGTCTCGGGGCTAACCGCGACCCGCTGCACTCCGTAGTGCCCGCAGCATCAGTTCGGCGTCGCCGAGTCGGTGGCGCAGGGTCCGCTCCAGACCACCGATGGGATAGAGGTTTTCCGGTGCACGCTTGTCCTTGTGGGGGCGGGAGGCGTACCGGGGCAAAGTGGCGGCCGTGATGTCGGCCATCCGGATCCCATCCGTCACCGGGCGATCCGACCCGAGCTCGCACCGTACGAGACCTTCCGAGCCACGATATGGGCCCAGCCTCAGATACCAGGAGAAGCGTTGATGCATGCCGCCGAGCAAGAAGAGCGGTGTCCTCTTACCCGTACTGAGGTCCCTCTTGATGGCAACAACCTCATCTGGAAGATATTCGACATGCTCTCGCTTCACATAGCCGACCGCCGGTGATTTTCGCGGCGAGAGGGGCCCGTCGACAACGATCAGATCGGCATCGCTGAATCGTGAAGCCACCTCGGCCTCGACGATTCCCATCTGCGACTGGATACCGAGCCAGAGCTCTTCGGGGCTCACCCCTTTGGTAGTGACCACTCCATAGGTCCCATGTCGAGTCACGATCGGCTCAGCCGCTGATGCCGACGTGAACAGGCCGCGACCAACCTCGGCGGCAACCAACTCGCCACGTTCTCCCATCCTGATCGCACCGGCCGCATAACTCGCTGCCAATCCCAGCACATCGCCCCCCGAACCATCCTCGATCCAGACATTGGCCTCCACCCTGCGCACCCCGTCCAGAAAGATCACGTCGTGGGCGGGCTCGACGTCGGGGCCTAGCTCCCGCCATGAGGTCGCTGGTAGCTCCACTCCTATGTCTATCTCCGTTTTTGAGGGGTCGAGGTCACTCGAGCCCGCCGGACCGTACTCCGCCGCCCAGGCACCGACCCGATACCTCATCGGTCGTGACGCTCCACCCGGGCTCCGGCACCATCACGGACCACGACGAAGCGAACGGGCATCTGCTCGGCAAGTTCGCGGACGTGGGTTACCAGCCCGACGATCCGACCTCTACTAGCCAATTCGGTGACCACCGATGCCACCGTCTCCAACGATTCGGCATCGAGGCTCCCGAACCCCTCATCGAGGAAAATGGCATCGAGTCTTGCCGTTCCCTCAGTGGATATCTCGGCGAGCTGAGAGGCCAGGGAGAGCGCCAGGGCCAGCGACACCAGGAATGTCTCACCGCCGGAGAGCGTCCGCACGCCCCGTCGGGCGTCGAGGTTGCGATGGTCGATGACCGCGAAAGCCCGATCCTCGACATCGAGGGAGAAGTTCCCAGATGAAAGTTCGTTGAGAAGGTGATTGGCGCCATCGACCAGTTCGTGCAGGGCCTCCTCGAGGAGCCACCCCTCGAACCGGTTGGCACGAAGGTGATCGATGAGACTCTTGGCAAGGTCCGCGTCCCGTTCCAGAGATATCAGGATCTGGCGAACTTCATCTGCCTCCTTCCGGTCTTTCCGGATCGTCTCCAGATCCTTTGCCGCACCCTCGTGGGCGCGGACGGCCGTAACACCAGGGTCGTAACCAGGCTCCAAGTCCAATTCGTGAAATAGCTCCGTGATGGCACTGCGTTTGTCGGTCAGATCCTCGGTGAGCTCCGCTAGGTCGCTTTTCCTTTGGTTCAACTCGGCATCGAGGTTCGCAATTTTTTGGGTTGCCCAGGTCGTGATCCCATCCCAGAGATGTTTGGGGCTCTCATCCTCCGGCTCGGGGGGATCGAGACGGGCGACACCGTATCTGACCCTCTCAAAGCCTGACTTCGCCTCATCCGAGCGCTGCGATGCCTCTTCCCGCTCCGTCATGGCCTTCTCATGCGCGGATGCGGCTGCATTCATTGCCCCCTCGGCATCTTTCACCGACTTGTCGGCCGCCTCGACGGACTTCTTGATCTCCGCCAGGTCCCCATCTGCGGCGATGTCGTCCTGGAGGGTTTTGACACGCTGCGCCAGGCCGTCACGGGTCGACCGATAGGTCGCTACGGCTCGTCCGAGTTCTTCTAGTTGCTTCCGTGTTGCCTCATGATGTTCTCTGGCGTCGATAAGAGCCTTGTGGGCGGCATCAACATCATCCTGGCCGGAGTGGGTTGGAACCTCCTCAAGAGGGCGGCGACATACGGGGCAAGGGTCACCTATGGTCACCTCGCTGAGAAGTGCAGCCGCGGCGTGGCTGACCTTTAGGGTCTCGTGCTCCTCCGTCCGAGTCTCCACCACCCCTCGAGCCTTTCGTTCTTTTTGCTCCAGGTCCTCGTGCCCCGTGGTGGGATCGACCAGACCATTCAGCTCATTTGTCAGCTGGCGAAGTCGACGTTGTCGTTCCTCCATCTGTTCCAAAAGGGCTGCCGTGGGTAGTTCGAAACGGTGTTCTCGAACCTCATCCAGCGTCTTTCTTGCCTGATTCACCAGTTCATTGGCGGCGGTCAGCTCTCTCTCAGTCCGCATGAGGTCATCGGACAGCGAGTCCAACCCCGCCGGGCGCTCGATCCCGACGAGGAGAGCACGATCCTCGGAAAGACCCTCGAGAGTCTTGTTGTGCTGGCCGATCTTGCTCTCGAGTACGGCGAGCCCCGAACTCATCTCCCCCACCGACTCCACCAGAGAAGCCAGACCTCTCTCCTTCTCCTTCCGGTGCTCTTCGGCCTCCTCGGTGGCGTACTCCAGGGCGCGCAGACGCTCAGTGCGGATCTCACTCTCCCGTGTCACGGCGTTGAGACGTTGCTTTCCCAGTTCGCGCACCCTTTCCAGCACCCCCAGATCCAAGAGCTCCTTGAGAAACTCTTGGCGATCGGCGGGCGTGTCGTGGAGCAGCCGGGCAAAATCACCCTGTGGCAGTACCACCGACCTGGTGAAATGAGTGAAGCTGAGTCCAATCAACCTCGTCACCTCGGCCGTAACCTCAGTGACACCCGAGGCTAGGACATCTCCCTCCTTCTCCTCCAACCGTGCCTCGGACGTGCTGGCACCCCTCCCACTACGACGAACCACCCGTACCGCCGTGAGATGGCGGTCGTCCAACTCGAAGTCGAATCTGACCCGTGCCTCGTTCATGCCCGAGGAGATCACGGGCTCGACCCTCCCGTGTCGTGGCACCGCCCCATAGAGAGCGAAGGTGATGGCATCTATCAACGAGCTCTTCCCTGACCCAGTGGGCCCGGTGAGCGCAAACAGCTCCAACTTGGCGAAGTCCACAACGGTCTGTTCTCGGAAGGCGGTGAAGCCCTGCAGCTCAAGACGTTCAGGCCTCATGTGCCTCGTCCAACAATTCGTCGAAAAGTTCCACGAGCCGAGGGTCCTCGATATCGTTCTCGGTCAGATAGGCACCGAATCGCTCGGCGTGGCTCATGCCCGTCCGGTCGACACGCTTGCCATCCCGTTCTTGTCGCCGGGAAGGGTCGAGGACGATATCAACCACATTGGGAATGAGCGCTCGGATCTCACCCGCGAGACCCGCCCTATTTGGCTCGTCCACGATCACCCTGACGTATGCCTCCTCCAGATCGTCGGCCTGAGCCTCGATTTGAGGGAGGGTCCCAGTGAGTTGGACGAGGGGTGTCCCCGCCTTGAGCTGGTGCGGTGTGACGGTGGCCGGGAGACCCGGCTCCACATCGACTACCAAGACCTGTTTTTCAATGCCCGCCTCACCGAAGTCGAGTTGCAAGGGTGAGCCCGAATACCAGACAGGTGGCGCCGAAGCCACCTGTTGGGGGCGGTGCAGATGCCCCAGTGCGACGTAGGAGAAGTGACTGGGGAATACGCCGGCATTGACCGAGTAATCGAAAAGGGTGTGAGCCTCGCGTTCTCCACCGCCGGTCTCACCGCCATGGACCATCAGGTGGGAGACGGCGATGTTGACCTCGTCGGTGCTGGTGTCCGCGCTTAACGACTCGACGATACGTGCGAACCTCTCGGTGTAGATCCCACCGTGTTGGTCCGAGGTCGAGCCCATCAGTTCGTCGGCACGTACGATGGCCCGCTGGGAAAGAAACGGCAGCAGGACGATGCGGGTATCGGGGACATCGGGATGATGTAGGACACCCCCATCCTGGGCACGACGGACCTCACTCGCCATCACCACCCGACCAAGACGGAGAAGTGGAGTGACCGCCTCCAGTCGCCGCGGATTGTCGTGATTCCCGGCTACCGCCACCACCGGTGCCACCTCCGCCAGCCCAAGCAGGGTCGAGTAGACGATCTCCTCGGACTCGGCGGTGGGCGAGGACACATCGAACAGGTCACCAGCCACCACCACAAGGTCGGCCTTCACCTCCGCGGCGAAATCGGTGATCTCCTGGAGAACCTGGCGGTGCTCTTGAGCCCTACTTCGCCCGCGGATGCTGCGCCCGACGTGCCAATCGGCGGTGTGGAGGATCCTCACAGACCCTCGAATGGGTCCTCGGCGCCGTCGGAAGGCGATCCGGCCACTTCCGAGGGTCTGGTGGCCCAGGCCGGGAAGGGAAACTCGGCAACCAGCGGAATAGGCAGCTCGGGCTGGCTCACCAGCATCGTGCCCGGTTTGAGGATGGTGGCTCGTT
>WHTL01000339.1 GCA_009377735.1 Acidimicrobiia bacterium | reverse complement strand
CTGAATTATTGCACCTACCCCACGGGCACGCAAGGACCGTTTGCCCCTACAAATCCGCTCCCCGACCCCAACCACAACCCAAAACCCCCGGTCACAGCATCGCCACCCCCAAAAACCCCCAAAAATCAGTCAAAGTCGGGTACGACCTGGTCTCGGCACAGTACGTACCGATACCACGCTCACCCGACAACCGTGGGATCCACAACCTCCTTGATGCCGTTGCACCCGCTGGCGTCCTCCTCGTCGTCAGCCACGATCTCGAGTCGTTCCGTGGTTCGCTCGCCGAGCAGGGGCACACCTCACACATAGATCCCGATGCCTACGTACGACCGGAGGACTTCGCAACCGTGCTCGGTGCCTCGTCGGAATGGGAGATAGAGGTCCACGAGATGCGCCCACGCAATCGGGGCGAGGACTCCCCCCAGGTTGACGACATCGTGTTGCGTGCCCGACGCAACGGCTGACGGTCCCACTGCCGAGTCCCGGAGGTTCGTTGTCGGTATCCTTGACCCGATGGGCGATTCTCGCGATTTAGAGAAGGCAACGACCGAGGCGTTACGGGCGTCTAATGCCAAGTTTGCTTTCGTGTTCGGTAGTCAGGCCGAGGGGACCCAGCGACCCGAGTCTGACCTTGATGTGGCGGCATGGTGGGGGGAGGACCCACCGGACCCGTGGGATGTCGCCCTGCCCGCCGTTGTGGACCTCATCGTTCTCGATAAGGCTCCTTTGTGGCTTGCCGGACGAGTTGCCCTCCACGGTCGGGTTCTTTTTGACGATGATCCGCCAGCGCGCGTTGCCTGGCAGGCGGACACTCGGTTCATCTATCTCGATGAAATCCCCCAGCTTCGTCAGCGTCAACGGGAGTGGCTTGAGGGGGTTGCCGATGGTCGATAGCGAGCGGGTGCTTCGACTGCTCGATCGTATCCGTCGGGACCGCAATGCCCTGGGCAAAGTAACAGGCGAAGCGTTGAACGAAACCGATCTAGACGCCATCAAGTACCGCTTTATCACCGCCATCGAGGGTGCAGCGAGGGTTGCGCACCACCTGTCAGTCTCGGAAGGCTGGATCACACCCGAGACGAATGCCGAAGCCTTCGCCGAGTTGGAAAGGCAGGGTGTGATCGAGGACGACGTCGCTCAGAGCCTGGTCGCCGCCTCCGGTTTTCGCAACGTTCTCGTCCACCAGTACGCCGACGTCGACGACGACCGCGTCGTGGCGAATCTTGACCGACTTGGCGACTTCGACGACTACGTCAGCCAGGTTGGAACCTGGGTGGCAGCACAAGACCCGCACCGCTGACCGACGATGGCGACACCACTCCAACCGTTCACCCATTCTGGAGTCGTGGAACCACAAGACAACCTCGACAAAGAACGCCCAGTCGCTCTGTCAGGCGCGGGGAGTGCGCTGGGCGGCTTCCTCGATTAGGGAGTGAACTGCTGGCCGGTTGATCTGGCTCGGCTCGTTGAACTTGATGTGACGGGCCTTCTTACCGGCGCCCTCCAATAAGTCCAGCGGTGTCAACGTCGAGCATCTCGACGCCTTTGGAGAACATCAGGTTGACATGCGAGGCGTGCGGTGCGATGGCCACGATGAGTCCCTTGTAGGTCCCGGGTTGGTAGGTGTAGCCGATCAGTTTGGCTGACGGATCAGGTTCCTCGATCGGATCGGATACGAGGCTGCGGACCAGATCGCGGAGCGGCTCGACGATGGCACGCATGTCGGGGTCGACAGCTGCGATCAGAGCCTCCACGCTGGATTCGTTCATTGGTAGTCAGGGGCGCAGCATCCACTGCTCTCGGTCTCAACTACGTATCGATCACGATCCCAAGTCTTGTTTCGTGGCAGCGGAGAGTCGTTCGGCTACCGGTTCAATGCTGAGTTCCATGAGGAATCTCAAGCGGTCGTCATCGACGAGACGATCCATTGTTTCCACCACGGCGGCGGCCCGCTCATCTGGGTCCAAGGTGGAATTAGCGGTCACGGCGTCGACGAAGGCACTGATATAGGCCCGCTGACCAGTGACGGCCCCCCGATCGGTCGGCTCTCCGTGACCAACGTGTAGGCGTGTCTCCCCATCGATTTCTGAGAGGAGGCGGTCGAGACTTTCCAGCCACCTTTGGAAATGACCATCGGCCAGATAGGCGTGAACGTCGTGGCAAACCAGATCACCGGTGAACCAGTCGTCACCGATCTTCCATCTGGAGTCGGCGTGGGACTCCCCAGGCCCAGCATCCTCGACGGTGAGGTCGAGACCGGCCAAATGAAGGGTCGATCCGTCCTCGCCTTGATGGTCGGGGAACCGTCGGGTGGTCGGCCACTCTTCACCCATCATCGGCCCGACGATGGCATCCTTTTCGGCGTCGTCGCGACGGATTACCTCAGCGACCGCCGCGGTGGCGTAGATGGGCACGGAGTCTCCAGCCACGATCTTGGCACCCGCGTAATGATCGGGGTGAGGGTGGGTGACAACCATCGCCACCAGGGGTTTCCCGGTCGCAGTTATACGGTCCCTCAAGGCGGTGGCGTCGGAGACGGTGAGTTGGCCATCCACGACAACGATGCCCTCGGGGGCATGGATCAGATAGGAGTTCACCGCCATGACGGCGCCTTCGAAGCGTTCGATCTCTAATGTCATCCGGGTCAATATACGTACTACAGTGGTTCTTGACTAGTACGCACCTTTTGGTACCTACCCCTTTGAGATGTGAAATGGCACAATCGTCTCCCCGCACCTACACCTGCGCAGTAGATGCCCCGATCCAAGTTCTGGGTGGCAAGTGGAAACTGATCCTGATCTTCTATCTCCTCGAGCAGCCCCTTCGCACCGGTGAGTTACGGCGGCGCGTGCCGAACATCAGCCAGAAGATGCTCACCCAACAACTCCGCGAACTCGAGGCCGATGGGATCATCACCCGCACTGTGTTCGACCAGGTTCCGCCCAAGGTCGTCTACGACGTGGCCGAAGCCGAGCGCGCCCGGTTGCAGGAGTTGGTCGACGCTATGTGCGGGTGGGGCCTCTACTGGGTCGACAAGACTGGCGCCCGTGTTCTTGCCATGGAGCAACAGCCCGGTTGAGCAGCTCCCCGGGTGACAGGTGCACTTCGGGCTGGGAACGTCGCTGAGCGACCGTGGGAACCCAGGGTTCAGGCGGATCCCGGCGTACCGTGACCCACAACTGTCACACCGATGGACTACGCGGTGTCTTATGCACGAACACCCCTTAAACAAGGAGATCCCGTGACTGAGAACACCGAAGTAATCGTGATCGGCGGAGGATACGCCGGCGTCATGGCGGCCAACCGCATGATGCAGCGCGACGACGTGACAGTGACCCTGATCAACCCACGCCCGACCTTCGTCGAGCGGATCCGTCTACATCAACGGGTGGGTGGGTCGAACGACGCCGTCGTCGACTACAAGGACGTCCTGGCCGACGGAATCCACCTCGTCGTCGACAGCGTGACACAGATAAACGCCTCGCAGCGCAACGTGACCTTGGCTATGGATAGCACGGTCGAATACGACTACCTGATCTACGCCGTGGGAAGCGGCAGCGCCGACCCGAGCGTCCCCGGGGCGGCAGAGTTTGCCTATCCGATTACATCCCTGGAGGAGGCGGACCGGCTGCGGCCCCTCATCAACGCCACCCCGGTGTCTGTCCCGGTGACGGTCGTCGGAGCCGGTCCCAGTGGCATCGAGACCGCCGCAGAGCTGGCGGAACTGGGCCGCACCGTGACCCTGGTCGCCGGTGAGCAGCTCGGCCCCTACCTGGACCCTCGCGGTCGCCGCTCGATTGCCAAGCGTTTGGCCAAACTCGATGTGACCGTGTTCGAGTGCCCCAATGCGAAGGTGACGGCTGTCGCCCACGATGCCGTGGAACTCGGCGACGGCCGCGAGCTTCCGAGTGCGGTAACCATCTGGACAGCCGGATTCGGAGTGCCGGACCTGGCCGCCAACAGCGGGCTGAGCACTGATGCCCTGGGTCGCCTCCTCACTGACGAGACATTGACGAGCGTGGACGACACCCACATCGTGGGCGCCGGAGATTCGGCTGCGCCGTCGAACCTGCCATTCCGGATGAGCTGCCAGGCCGCCGGTCCCCTGGGTGCGCACGCCGCAGATACCGTCCTCAACCGGATTGGCGGTGAGCCAGCTGCGCCCGTCTCAATAGGCTTCCT
>WHTL01000107.1 GCA_009377735.1 Acidimicrobiia bacterium | reverse complement strand
AGGGGTTGTCAGCCGGAATCCCGTACTGCCCGTTGGCCGAGTTGCTATCGAGCGGGTCGATGCGGAGGACGGTTCCCAGCACATTGGTTGGGTCCTGACCGTTTCCACCCGGTACGTGTCCCACGCCCTGGTCATCGCCCTGTCCCCCATCACCAAGTGCGACGTAGAAGTGGCCGTCAGGTCCGAAGACGAGAGCGCCGGCATCATGGTTGAACTGGGGCTCGTCGATACGAAGGACCTCGCGTCGGGTGGCCGGATCAACCACCGAGTCGGGGTCACCTGGGGACGGGACCCGCCACTCGGCGATCACGCTTTGATGATTGGGGGCGGTTCCTTCTGGCATGGTCGAGAAGTCGGCCGGACCATCCTCCGGCTCTGACGTATAGGTATAAAGCAGGCCATTCGTTGTGTAGTCGGGATGGAAGGCGACGCCCAGCAGCCCCCGCTCATCGAAGGTACCGGGTCCGCCCACACCCAATGCAACCAGCCGGGTACTCACATCGAGGAACACCTCGGTGTTGCCGCTCACCAGATCAACCGACCACAGGAGCCCGTCCTGGTCCGTCACTATCAACCGGTCGTCGATACCCGGGGAAGCCGTTCCCCAGTTAGGGGCTGTCATGCCGTCGGCAACCGTTTCCAGGGCCAGGGGAGGACCGCCATCGATGACGGGATGAGTGAGATCCTCCTGGGCACCAGCAGTGATGGTGATCGCCGCGGTCAAGGTCATCGCCGCTACTAGGGCTATGAGCCACCGGGGAGAACGAGTCGTACGTGCCATGGGACGCCTCCTATATAGATTCCTTGTCCCAGTTACGGATACGTATGTGCCCTACTCTTTGGTTCCCCCTATCTAAAATCCCTGGACTGGGGCGCCTCGAGGTCGATCTGTCGGAAGGTGTGCGCGATGAGGTTGACCACCCCGTCCCGACGCTCCAGTTCTCCCCCGACGATCAACGCCGGAGAGCGACGGGCGATGGGGCGGTTCTCATCCCACACCCTGGCGTAGACGACCACGTTGAGCATCCCCGTCTCATCCTCGAGGTTGATGAAGATCACCCCACCCGCCGTCTCGGGGCGTTGCCGGTGGGTGATGACACCCCCGACCTCCACCCGTCGTTTATTCCCCTCCACCGCCTCCGTCGTCGTGACCACCCCTTGGGAGGCGAGCTCCTCACGCACAAAGCTCATGGGGTGGGTGACGGAGATCCCGATAGTGAACAAATCGGCGTGATGACGCTCCACGTCGCTCATCTCACCTAGGTACGGCGCTTCCACACCGGTTCCCAGGGGAAGTCGCTCCGGATCTATTTCGGCGAGGGCCCCTGCCGCCCATATCGCCCGCCGCCGGTCCTCATCGGGCATGGCCCCCGCCATCGCGAGAGCCTCCAGCGACTTACGTGACAGACCCGTGCGATGGGCAAGATCTTCACCGGTGGTAAACCCGCCTCCGATCATTCTGGCGGCCTCGATCCGCCCGATCTCGGCAGTACCCAGACCCTTGACATAGCGAAGCCCAAGCCTGGCGGCCACACTCCTTCGGGGTGGATCATCGACATAACCCCTCCCCCGTCTCCACTTGCGACCCTTGTAGGTGACCACATCAGAAGGGTCGGTGTCGACCCACTCCAGGGTGCAGTCGTGGTCGGAGTGGTTCACATGGGGGCCGCGGACAATGACTCCGTGACGTTGGGCATCCTGCACCAGGCTGTTGGGGCTGTAGAAGCCCATGGGCTGGGCATTCAGGAGCCCAACGAGAAACTCGGTCGGGTAGTGGAAACGAAGCCACGCCGACATGTAGACGATGTATGCGAAGCTCACCGAATGGCTCTCGGGGAACCCGAAGGAGGCGAAGCCCTGCAGCTTCTCCCAGATCTCGTCGGCGGCGGCGCCCCGGATGCTGTTCCTGGCCATCCCCTCATATACCTCGTCGCGGAGACGCCCCATTGCCTCTGCCGACCTCTTGTGGGTCATTGCCTGACGCAAACGATCGGTTTGTCCGGGGGTGAACCCGGCACATATCCGGGTCATCTCCATCAGCTGCTCCTGAAAGATGGGCACACCGAGCGTCTTGGCGAGAATGGGCTCGGTCGACGGGTGGGGATAGCGGACGGACTCCCTACCGTTCCTCCGGTTTAGATAGGGGTGGACCGATTGGCCCTGGATGGGCCCGGGGCGGATCAGTGCGACTTCCACCGCCAGGTCGTAGAAGTTCTGGGGTCGAAGTCGGGGCAGGGTGGCCATCTGTGCCCGTGACTCCACCTGGAAGAGACCCACGGTGTCGGCGTCGGTGAGCATGTCATAGAGCACCGACTCCTGGGGAATGGTCGCCAGATCGATATCGATCCCATGGGTATCCCTGATGTCGTCCACCGCCAGATGCAATGCCTCCAACATCCCCAGACCCAACAGATCGAACTTGACCATACCAATGGCAGCGCAGTCGTCCTTGTCCCATTGCAACACCGTCCGCCCCTCCATACGACCCCACTCCAGAGGACCCACCCGCCATAGGGGGCGGTCGGCGATTACCACCCCGCCGGAGTGGATGCCGAGATGCCGCGGGAAGCCATCGATCCTGTTGCAGATCTGGTACACCAGCTCGGCGGTCATACCCTGGGGAAGCTCGGCCTCCAGACGCAGGTTGGCGACATTGTGGGTGTCGACGTAGCGGCTCAGACCGTCAACCTGGGAGGGAGTGAATCCGAAGGTCTTTGCCACATCACGTAGAACCGAGCGGGCACGATAGGTGATCACATTGGCAACCATCGCCGCCCGGCCCCTCCCATAGGTGCGATAGCAGTACTGGATCACCTCCTCCCTACGGTCCGCCTCAAGATCGAGGTCGATATCGGGGGCGCTCCCCCGCTCCTCGGAGAGAAAACGCTCGAAGGGCAGATCCAGCCGGATGGGATCGACCCTGGTGAGCCCGAGACAACGGCAGATCGCCGAGTCCGCACCAGACCCCCTGATCTGGCACATGATGTCTCGATCTCGGGCGAACCCCACCAGATCGTGGACGACCAGGAAGTATCCGGGGAAGTCGAGTCTCTCGATCACATCGAGCTCATGCTCCAGACGCACCCGTGCCACCGGATCAATCCCGTCGGGACCGTCACCGGGATATACCTCCGCCGCACCCTTCCAGGTGAGCTTGCGGAGGTTGGTCATCTCATCGACCTCACCACCCTCGAAGCCCGGAAGACCGGGGGCGACCAGCCCCAGATCGAAGGCGAGATGCTGTGCCATCTCCACCGTTCGCTCCACCGCACCCGGATATCTCCGGAAACGCCGCTCCATCTCGGCGGGGTGGCGGATATGACGCTGATCGGTTGCCGGTCGGAAGGCATCCCCATCCCATAGGGTTCTTCGGCCCCCGATGGCGGCTAGAACCTCGGCGACAACGGCGTCGGTTGGTGTGGTGTGGTGTACCTGGTTGGTGGCGACCACATCGATACCCAGCCGTTGCGACACCTCCCAGACGATGTCATTGCGCTTATCGTCCTCAGGGAGATCGTGATCCCAGATCTCGAGGAGAAACCTGCCCCCAAACCACTTCCGGAGACGGGCAGAATGACGGAGGGCGCCCTCCAGGTCACCACGGAGGGCGGCGGCAGGGACGGCTCCCCTCCGACATCCTGAGAGCGCCCACACGTCGGGATGGGAGGCGGCGGAGATGACATCGCCCACCACATGGGTGGGTCCATCTTTCTCCCCTCGGAGCTGACCTCTGGTGACCAGTCTGCTCAGGGTGTGATACCCGCCGGTAGAGCCAGCGAGGAGCACAAGATGCTCATCGACCGGCACCTCGGTTGGCTTGGTGCCGTGGGGCTGGCGGTTCCTGCCGCGACCATCTGGGTTGATGGGACCACGGTCACGATCCCAGCTCTCGGCGACGGAGATGGGATCGTCATCCCCGGCACCGGCAACCAAACCGAGCTCCACCCCGTGAATTGCGGGGAGACCCAGCTGCCGCGCCCTCTCCCAGAAGCGGACCGCACCATAGAACCCATCGTGATCGGTGAGCGCCAGACCCTCATACCCCAACTCGGCTGCCCGCTCTACCAGCTCCCCCGGGTGGGAAGCACCATCCAGGAAGGAGAAGTTGGAGTGACAATGCAGTTCGGCATAACGGGGAGGCATTCCGAGGATTATATCGAACGTATGTTCGCTATCGGCCCCGGGGCAGGGGGGCAGATCGTGAGAGATGGCCCGGCTCGGGCGGATCCTCAAACGCGGACGACCTGCAGGTCCGTGTATTGAGCGATCTGGCCGTAATCTCGGTCGTGGTGCAGGATTGGAAGGTCGAGGCGGATGGCAACTGCCGCTATCAATGCGTCGATTTGTGAACGGAGCGTCACACCACGCCATCTCAGCTCCCGATATATCGTGGCGGCATCGATCCAATCAATCCTCGGGGCGAGCGCTTCGACGTGTTGGGCTTCCAGTAGCCGCTGGGTTTGGACAACACTGTCTCGTCTCGCGCCGGCCATCACCTCCAAAAGGACGGGGTCGACCACGACCACCTCGCGTTCGACAATGCCCGACCGCAGACGCATGCTGTGTGGTGATCCGCTTCCCTTCAGGTAGTCGATCCAGGCCGATGTATCAGCCAGCAGCATCGTCTTCCCAATCGGCGAACCGATCTGAGCGCATCGCGTCAAGGTCACCCTCCCAGCCGATGCCCTCCATCTCCAACTGGTCTTCAACTTTCATTGGTCCACCACCCACGAGACGTTCCAAAGCCAGATGCACCGCCTCGCGTTTGGTGCGGAGTCCAAAGGCACGGATAGCGCGCTCAATCAACTCGTCATCGATGTCGATGTTGGTTCGGGACATGACACCATTATACACATGGCTGTGTATGAACCAAAGCACCCTTCTTTGTTCTACAAGTAGATCATCTAGTGATATGATCCCTTCATGGCTGATCGCAAGGTCACTACCAGGGAACTCAATCAGAACGCGGGAAGAGTTGTCAGGTCCGTGGCCACCTCTGGACCGGTGGATATCACCTATCACGGAGAAGTGATCGCTCGGATAGTCCCTGTGGATGGCGAGCTCAACTCATGGGAGCGGCTACTCAGGAACGGCCAGGTGGAGCTTGCGACCCAACGAGGGGAACCCCTCCCCAAACCGATCAAGGCCCCAGATGGAAGAACCGTGGCCGAGATGGTCGATGAGACCAGAGGGGATCATTGATTTACCTGGACACCTCGGCCGTGGCGAAGGTCCTGATCGAGGAGGAAGGATCCCTTCACGTTCGATCCCTGTTCGCCAAGGATGGGGATACATTGGTGTCATCACGTCTTCTCTTTGTGGAGATGCACCGAATCGCCCGGCGGGACCAGCTCAACGCCGCTGACGTTGATGCCGTGCTGGCGCAGGTGGACCTGATCGAGATCAGCAAGGAACTGATGACCAGCGCGGCTCATCTTCCCTGCGACGCCCGGACCCTGGATTCGATCCATCTTGCCACGGCACTCCATCTCGCCGACTCCCGCATTCGGCTCCTCACCTACGACACCACGATGGCCACGGCTGCCGCAGACATTGGTGTGGGGCTGTATTCCAACTGACGCGGATCAACTATCCACCCCATGAAATGCGAGGGGATCGAATTGCTCGGTGCGTTCTTCGTGTTTCGTGGATGTTGGGGCGGGGTGACCTGGGGTCACCCCCCGATAGATCGTCCCACTCCCAGGAGTTCCGATGCGAACTCGGGCGAGTCGTCAGGGGACTCGGCTTCCTGGCGATGGATAAGGGTGTGGTGATAACGACAGAGGAGGCAAAGGTTGGCGAGGACGGTCTCACCATCGTCGGCCCAGTGGATGATGTGGTGCGCGTCGCACCAGCTGGCGTCACGGTCGCACCCCGGATAGACGCAGTGGCGGTCTCGAGCAACCACCGCCCTGCGCATTGCGGCGGACACGACCCGGGTCTTGCGGCCCACATCGATGATCTCCGACTTGGGATCGAACACCATACGACTGACAGGCAACCCGACGGACGTCGTCGACATCGAGAACGTAACGGGAATCGCTCTCATGCAGGCCACCCGGGATGCCCTTGAGGGCGTCGAGATCGACATGGAGGCTGATGTGTGGCTTCTCCCCGCCCCGAATGGTTTCGCCCCGAGCCAAATGGTGGTGGGCGAGGTCCTCGAGGGCGTCGTGACGCCGCTGGGTCGGTGTTCGCTCATCATCGGGATCCGGAGGTGAGAGCAGCGAATCGATGCTGGTGATGAACGCCTCCCCGGCCAACGGTGTCAGGGCAAAAGATCCCTCGACCATGCCCTCATCGTTTCGGCGGTAGTCGAGACGGCGTCGTCTCAACTGTTGGTCGGCATCCGGGGCAGAAGGCACCGTTGTCAACCAGTAATCGAGGACCTTCCTTGTCTCTGCTGGAGATTCGTCCTCACATATCTCCAACAAACCCAGCTCGTCGTCGGCATACTCGTCGGGCCTCTTCTCGGCGGTGCGGAACAGCACGGCGATCTGATCAGACCCGATCAGACGGTGTCTCCATGACTCGAATGTCGCTCGAAACCGAAATGCCGTTCGCGCGTTGTGGAGGTACCGGTTCGCCCGTCCCGCCGCCATGCCCAGGCGATCCTTCAAATAGGCCACGGTGGACGGATAGTCAAAGATTTCTGCGCCATCCCGTCGCTCAAACGCGCCCAGAGACTCTGTCCATTCCACCTCAAGTCGATCTCGAGCAGCCTCCAACAACATGAGGTGTTCATCCAACTCATCAACCGACACCCGCTCGGGGTCACCGATCATGGGAATGAAGATCGTGTTCGGTTTGACGGTGTCACTTCTCATACCTCTTAACCTACGTATCCCCACTGACAAAAACCGTGAAACGCGAACAACTATTCAAGAATTTTTTCGATCGCGTATAGATCACGTCCGCCGTGCTGATCGCGTGACCGAGACCTAGGACGCAACCCCGGACACCACGAGAAACTCGTTCCGAACCAGACTCAACGAGTCGACGGTGGAGGTGGCGTATCCCAACCCGAGGAGAGTCCGGGCAAGCTCGTCAGCTTGTTCAGGGTGAAGCCCATGACCTCTGTTCCGTTTCAGCCGTTTCTCGGCGATGAGCAACCGACCACCCGGGACCAGTACCCGGAGGATTTCGGCCAGCCCAGCATCCGGGTTGGCCCAGTGGTGGTATGACTTGATGTTCCCGACCACGGTGAAATGACCGTCGGGAAAGGGAATAGTCTCCGCGGAACCCACTTTCACCTCGGCCTGGGGTACCCGCTTTGACGCCCGCTCCACCATCGCCGGACTGGGGTCGACCCCGGCTATTTCGGCTCCGGTCCGGGCGGCGTGCTCCAACGCCGTCCCCAGCCCGCACCCGACGTCGAGGAATCGATCGTTGGAGCCCAAGCCGGCGTAGTCGACCAGGGCAGGATTGCTCTCCGGATTCCGGTTGCCCAACGAGAACAGCCAGACCTTGAACGACGACCAGCGTTCGACTTTGTCCGTACGGTTGGCCATTGGGCGAGACTACTCGGGTCCTGAGATCACGTACCATCATGTCATGTCCATCACCAAGACCATTCGACTCTCGGGGAGTTCGCCCGACTCTCTCGAGGACGCAGTTCATGTTGTTATCGCCAGGGCTGCGATGACCATCTCCGACATCACCCATTGGACCCTGGTCAAGGCCAGGGGGAAGGTGGACAGCTCGGGAGCTCCGACTGATTTCGAGGTGACCCTCGACATCACATTCACCGTCAAGGAATCGGTCGACCACGGGTGAGCGACCCGGCCATACCACCAACGCCGCGGTCGCTGGGCAACAGGATCCACACCATCGCCGCGCCCCTCCCCTACCGCAAACCCCCCTGGGTCAACTGCTATGTGATCGAAACGAATGACGGTCTGGTGCTCATCGACTGTGGCGCCGACTGGGAGAAGGGATGGGGCGCACTCCTCGACGGTCTTCACCATCTCGGTTTCGACGACCGACCCGTCACAGATCTCATCGTGTCCCACCTCCATCCCGACCATGTAGGGATGGCACCGCGGGTGGTGGCCCACTGGGAATGCCGGTTCGTGATGCACAGGGTCGCCCTGAAGACCATCCCCACCTACAACGACACCGAAGCCACCGAAGCATGGATGAGAGAATTCGCCGCCAATCATGGAGTTCCTGCTGATCTTGTCCCCATCGTTGGCTCCATGGGTCCCCGCCCCGACTTCATGCCTCTCCTCTCCGAGCCCGATCGAGTAGTGGATGAAGGTGACGTGATCGACCTCGGCGGAGCACGCGGTCTCGAGGTGTTGTACACGCCGGGACACGACCCGGCCCATATCTGTCTTCGTGACACCGACACCGCCATCCTCTTCTCCGGAGACCATGTGCTCCCTCGCATCTCGCCGGTCGTCATGTACTCCGATATTTTCCCCGATGTCCTTTCCGATTACATGAACTCGCTGCAGCTGGTCAAAGATCTCTCCATCGGGCTGACCTATCCCGCCCACGGCGAGATAGTCGCCCAGGGCGATCTGAGGGCACACCAGATCCTGCTCCATCACGAACGCCGTCTCCGTGAGATGGTGCAGCGGGTGGAACGGATCGATGTGACCGCATGGAACCTGGTGCTTGATCTTTTTCGACCCAATCTTGCCCCCCAAGATCAGCGTCTCGCCCTGCTCGAAACGGTTGCCCATCTCGATCACCTCGCCCTGAAGGAGGAGATCTCTGAAATCGACCATGACGGAGTGGCCTGGTACACGTCCCGGCGATGAGGCGGCTCGGTGCACTTAAACTGCTGAGTGCATAACGATTCGAGCAGACGGGAGCAGGAGGTGTCTTTACGTCCGGTGACAAGCGATGCGGATGCGGAGCGTCCGTGGCCGCCTGGGCCCAGACTCATCCCAAAAATCCCCCCTTGGTGGGATAAGGCATGGTCGGCGCTGCGTCTCGATTTCATCGGGATCGTGTTCGCCACCCTGTTCTTCGCCCTGTCGGTGACACCGTCTCTTCTCCCCCGTGACTGGCTCTATCAGGGATTGGTGAGCGGGATCATGGCCGCTGCCGGGTACGGGATTGGAGTATTGCTCGGCTGGCTGACGAAGAAGCTGGTCCTCCCCCGCATCGTGCTTTCCCCACCCTTGCCCAACTTGCTGAGTGGTCTCAAGATCGGCGTGGTGGTGGTGGCGATACTCACCAGCATTCTCATGCTCACCTTTTCGGCGGGCTGGCAGCGGGAGCTGGAGGTGGTGATGGGTCTCGAGGAGACCGCCACCTCCGCCTACCTTCGCACCGGTGGTCTCAGCCTTCTCATCTCCGCTCTTATCATCATGGTGTCGCGGCTCCTCCGCATCTGGGCCAGATGGACAGCAGATGAGATCGGGAGAAGGATCAACATCCCGGGAGCACTAGCCACCTTTCTGGGTGGAGTGGTTGTTGGTGTGCTCATCATCACCCTGGTCAACGGTGTCCTCGTACGCGGGTTCTTCGCCGCCTCCAATCTCGCTTTCAGTGGTCGCAACGATGCCGACAAACCTGGTGTCGTCCAGCCAGAGGCACCGCAGCGATCCGGAAGTCCCGAATCACTGATCCCATGGGAGACCCTGGGGAGACAGGGTCGAGCCTTCGCCGGGGGCGGTCTCACCGCCGAACGGCTGGAGCAGGAGACCGGCGAGAACGCAATCGAGCCGGTCCGTGTCTATGTGGGGCTGGAAACTGCATCGTCACCCGAGGTACAGGCCGCCCTGGCTGTTGCAGAGATAGAACGTGCCGGTGCCTTCGACCGGGAGGTGCTGGTCGTGGCAACCACTACTGGGACCGGATGGGTGAACGGGACCGCGGCACAAGCTATCGAGCTCATGTACCGCGGTGACACTGCCATCGTGGCCACCCAATATTCGTTCCTTCCGAGTGCCCTCTCTTTCCTGGGTGACCGGGAGAAGGTCGCTGAGTCCGCCATCACCCTCTTCGATGCGGTACACGAAGCTTGGGCGGCGCTACCCCCCAGATCCCGACCAGACCTGTTGGTGTACGGGGAGAGTCTCGGGTCGCAGGGATCGGAGGCGGCATTCGATGGTCTCGCCGACATCCGGTCGAAGGTCGACGGCGCATTATGGGTTGGTCCACCCCACTCCAATCGAATAGCGTCCCAACTCATCCAACGACGGGATCCGGGAAGCCTCGCCCTGGCACCCCGCTATGCCGACGGTCTTATCGTTCGTTTCGGAGCGAGCTCCGAACATTTGAGAGATGTCGACGACCAGAGTTGGCTATCACCACGGATCCTCTACCTAAGGCACCCATCAGACCCCGTTGCCTTGTGGACTCCCGATCTCGCCTTCAGCAGACCGGACTGGCTCTCCGAGCCCCGCCCGCCCGAAGTCTTTCCCCACATGCGTTGGTGGCCACTAGTCACCCTCGCCCAGGTGAGTGCAGATCTGGTCAATGCCAACGCGGCACCCGTCGGGTTCGGCCACAATTACGGCTCGTTTGTCCTGGATGGGTGGGTGGCGATTGCGAAACCGCGGGGCTGGACCCAAGAGGACACCGACGCAACACGCGAGATCCTTACGCGAGTGGTACCCGATGCCATGGCCACGCCATGACCTTCCCCCGAGTGAAGCTGCTTGCCGGTGCCGTCGGGTTGGTGGCGTGGAAAACCGGCGTGCTTCCCCGGCTTGGTCTCGGTGTACGCGGCCGGGTGGCTGCCAACACCATGCTCGGAGTCGCTGCGGTAGCCTTCGCCCGCGCCCGCGGTTACGGTTGGCGCGAGCTCGGATTGGGCCCCGAGGATGTGAGTCGTGGACTTCGCGTCGGTGCTTCTGCCGCCTTCGTCACCCTCACCGGATACGGTCTCGCCACGGCCATTCCATCTCTGCGTACAAAACTCGCCGATGTCGTCGCCGAGTTGGAGCTACCCGAAATCACCGAATGGGCGTTGGTGCACGTCCCTCTCGGCACAGTCCTGGCCGAAGAGCTGGCATTTCGGTCGGTCCTCAATGCGGTGGCTAAACGGTCCCTATCACCACCGGTCGAAATCCTCCTTCAGGCTGTTGCGTTCGGGATGTGGCATGCCTTCCCGGAACCCGACGAGAACACACCGACAGGAGGCGTGGTGCTGGCGACCGGGCTGGGTGGGCTGCTATTGACCAGGCTCCGCAATCAGAGCGGTAGTGTCGTCGCCCCTGCGCTCCTCCATTTGGCAGTCAACTCCGGTGGTGTGCTGGTGGGCACTGCAGTGAAGCGGGTCACAACCACTTCTGGATCCATGTAACCACCGCCGTGCTGCGGTCCAGGCACGCCGCAAGCGTGACGATTTCCCACTTTCGACGTTCCATGGTGTGCAGATGCCGTGGTGGTAGGTGGGAAACCGGAACCCACGATCAGAGACACACCGGCGAAATTCCCATCAAGGCAAAATACCAACCCACGACTTCACCGAACCCGAAGGCACCGCTACCCGGCAGACAGAACTCGAAGCGCGAGCTT
>WHTL01000057.1 GCA_009377735.1 Acidimicrobiia bacterium | reverse complement strand
TTGCCCTCCCTGGGGGTCAGGAGAAAGAGTCACACGGGAGGCCGGCATTCTTCACCAAGAAGGTCTTTGCCTATTACGGCGGTTCCCTCAAGGTCGACGGCGAATGGGTGCAGCACGACCAGTCGGTCATGATCCTTCCTGATTCCGAGGAGCGTCCGGCGCTGGTATCGGATGACCGGTTCTGGGTTCCCGGATACCTGGGACCCTCGGGTTGGCTGGGTCTGGACCTGGACGAGGAGACCGACTACGAAGAAGTCGCCGAACTGATCGAGTCCTCCTACCGGGTAACCGCTCCCGCCCGTATGGTCGCTGACCTCGACGTCGTCCGGGACTGACGCGACGCCGCGAACCCAGGGTTCCCACGCCCGCTGTGCGACGTTCCTGGCCCGAGGTTCGCGCCTCTCGGGACGTCGCCGCGAACCCAGGGTTCCCACGCCCGCTGTGCGACGTTCCCGGCCCGAAGTTCATGCCTCTCGGGACGTCGCCGCGAACCCAGGGTTCCCACGCCCGCTGTGCGACGTTCCCGGCCCGAAGTTCGGACATGGAGCGTGGGCCAGCACAGGGCTCGGTCTGGTCGCGCCTGCGGGACTACCCCGACCTCGTTTAGTGTTTAAGAGGTTGACTAGGAGGTCCCATCAGTCGGATCAAGGAAACCTCACTCCCCGGTGTAGGGGTGCAGTACGAATTCACAACCAGCAAGGGCCGACGCATCGGAGTGGTGCATCACCACTCGGGACGACGTGAGCTATTCATGTGCAGCCCCGATGACCCCGACGCTGCGACCTTGACGGTCCGGCTCGACGAGGAGGATGCCTTCGCCCTCGGCGAGGCACTGGATGTCCCCCAGGTGGTGGAGTCGGTATCACCGGCGATGTATGAGGTCGAGGGTCTCGTGTTCGAGTGGATCCCGATCACCGACGAGTCCCCGGCCGACGGCAAGACCATCGGTGACCTCCGGATTCGCACAGAGACCGGATCGAACGTCGTCGCCGTTCTACGGGAGAGTGGTCCCACCCCCGCTCCGGGTCCAGATTTCCGTCTCGGGGTAGGCGACACACTGGTAGTGGCCGGGACACGAGAAGGAATTGAAGCCATTAGCGGCCTCGTCGACGGTGATGACACCGCCGGATGACGGAGACCGCCTCCGTATTCCTCGAGTTGGGGGGCATCATCGCGCTCCTCTCCCTCCTGGGGCGGTTGGCGTCGCGTCTCTCGATCTCACCGATCCCGCTCTACCTCCTCGGTGGTCTCATGTTCGGGGAGGGTGGCCTGGTCCCGGTGGTGACATCGGAGCGGTTCGTCGAGGTGGGAGCGGAGGTGGGTGTTGTGATCCTCCTCCTCATGCTCGGTCTGGAGTACTCCGGAAGGGAGCTGGTATCAAGTCTGAGGTCCTCGGCGACGGTGGGAGTGTTGGACTTCGTTCTCAACTTTTCCCCCGGTCTCCTGTTGGGCCTCTTCCTAGGGATGGAATTGGTGCCTTCCATGTTTCTCGGCGGTGTCACCTATATCTCGTCCACCGGGGTGGTAGCCAAACTGCTCAACGATCTGGGATGGATAGGTAACAGGGAGACCCCTCTGGTGCTGTCGGTCCTCGTCTTTGAGGATCTAGCGATCGCCATCATCCTCCCCATCTTGAGTGCCTTGGCGTTCGGCAGCTCACTCGGAACAGCCGTCACATCGGTTGCGATCGCGCTGATAGGGGTCGGTCTTGCCCTCATCATCTCTGCGAAGTACGGCCATCAGCTGAGCGACCGAGCCTTCTCGGGATCAAATGAGGTGAACCTCCTCACTCTCTTGGGAATCACCCTCATCGTGGCCGGCGCGGCCGACGCCATCCATCTGTCGGCTGCGGTTGGGGCGTTTCTGGTAGGGATCGCCGTGTCCGGTGAGGCGGCAAACCGGGCCGAGGTGCAACTAGCTCCGATTCGGGACCTTTTCGCCGCCTTCTTCTTCGTGTTCTTCGGGCTCTCCACCGATCCCAGCATTCTTCCCGGTGTCGCCGTCCCGGTGCTGGTGCTGGTGGTGGTGACGATGTTCACCAAGTTGGTGGTCGCTTGGGTGGCGGGACAGCGTGCCGGTATCCGAATCCGGGGTCGGCTCAGGGCCGCGACCTTGCTGGCCGCCCGCGGTGAGTTCTCCGTCATCATTGCCTCTCTGGGGGTAGCTGCCGGTGGTGGCAGTCGTCTCGAGGCGATAGCTGCAGGATACGTCCTGGTCACTGCCACCCTCGGTCCTGTCCTGGCGCGCTCGATCGACCGGCGTTTCGTCTCTGTTTAGAACTTCTGTTGGGCCAGGGCGGTGAGCATCCGTCGTCGTCCTCCTATCCGCTCTCGCCTTGTGTCGGTTTACGGGCGGGAATCTCCAACAACCGTGAACAGACACCATTTGCATGGTAGAATTATGGTATGAAGACCACCATTGATAGGGCAGGCCGGGTGGTGATCCCTAAGGTTCTGCGTGATCAAGCGGGCATCCGAGAGGGAGAAGTCGAAATCACCCTCGACGGTGCCGCGATCCGGGTGGAGAGCCTCGTCTCCGACGAACTCGTCGAAGAAGATGGACTCTTGCTACTCCCAGACGGCGGTGAGGCTCTCGACATCGACGCGATCCGAGAGTTCCGGCTTGCCGACCAACGCTGACCCTGTCCTCGTCGATACCAGTGCTGCAGTGGCTTTGGTGCAACGGGCACACCCATTCCATGAGACGGTTCGTGCTCGGCTCGCAGAAAGCCGCCGTGGGTTGGCTGGTCATGCCACGGTGGAGTTCCTCTCGGTGCTCACTCGAATGCCATCACCATATCGAGTCACGCCGAAAGCAGCACTAAGAATGCAGCAGCAGAATTTTCCTGAATCTCGATTCCTCTCGGAGCGGGCGATGGAGAGGCTCCTCCCCGAGCTCGTCTCCGTGGGTTTGTCCGGTGGTGCGTTCTACGACGGTCTCGTGGGCGCTGCGGCACGTGAGCACAATCTCGCACTAATCACCTGCGACCTGAGGGCCGGAGCCACATATCGAGCCCTTGGGGTGAGGTTCGAGTTGTTTACCTGACCTACATGCTGTCCCAGCGCGACCTCCGACCCGAAGCGTGATAAGGATCGCCATCATCGGATGGGGATCGTTGATCTGGTCGCCGCGAGAACTGTCATATCACGGACCCTGGACACCCAACGGGCCCATCCTGCCCATCGAGTTCAGTCGGATCGCCAGCGATGGCCGCCTCACCCTAATCATCGACGAGAACCATGGCGAGATGATCCCTACGTGGTCGGCGATCGCCCGCCAAACGAATCTCGACGGAGCCCGCAAAGACCTCGCAGCAAGGGAGGGTTGCCCTCTCGATCGGATCGGCTGGACGGAGCGCCACGGGATCGGAGACAACATGACCGGCGGTGTCGTGGCGGATTGGTGTGCCACCACGGGATGGGATGGTGCGGTATGGACCCAGTTGCCGTCGACCTTTGAGGAACGAACCGGTGAGCCCTTCTCGGTGGCGGCCGCCCTCTCCTATCTCGACGGGTTGTCTGCCGACACCCAGGAGCGTGCAATCGAATACATTGAGAAGGTGCCCGCCACCACCGACACCCCGCTCCGCCGCGCCTGGGCTGCTAGGAGCTGAGAACCGGACTTAGGAGTCCGGCGATGAACGACGTGCTTCATCACTCACCGATCATGGCATGCATTCAATTATCTGATGTTGTAGGCTCGCATTGAAGGACCTTGGGCCTTGTAAGTGGCCCAGTACGGAGGGAGTTAACGATGTTTGCGCGTTCGAGCTCGCGCCGAAGCTGGCTGTTGGTCTTGGCCGTGATTCTGGCAATGCCGATGGCACAGCGTCTCGTGTATCTCTGGCCCGATGAGCAGGTGTTCAGCGGTACCAGCAGGGGCTACCGGACCGAGATTCCTGGGAGGATTCTCGGGCACGGCTCTCCGCATCTCACGCAATCAGATCAACTTTGGAAAGGTCGGCATCAGCGGTAGTGGTAGCGCGCTTGGATGATCACGATGTCGTCGCCGTCAACGGTGTACACCAGTCGATGCACCTCGTCTATGCGCCGCGACCAAGACCCTGCCAGGGCGTGTCGAAGCTGCTCCGGCTTGCCTATCCCCTCGAAGGGGTCACGGGAAATGTCGTCGAGCAGTCGGTTGATCCGCTTGACGGTGGCGCGGTCCGTCGTCTGCCAGTAGACATAGTCCTCCCAACCGTGAGCCGTAAAAACGAACCTCACCGATCTAGCTGGTGCTCCTCGGTGCTACCAGCGCGTACCTGGTCCAGACTCTCGAGGAGGCGACGCACGTTGGCCGGTGAACGCAACAGGTAGGCAGTCTCCTCAAGCGCCCGGTAATCGTCGATCGACATGAGCACCGCATCACCGCGCTTAGAAGTGATCTCGACCGGCATGCGATCCAAGTTGACTTGTTCGATCAAGGGAAAAAGTTCCTTGCGCGCCTTACTAGCAGTGATGGCCATGGCAGATACCTTTCAAAGTCGTACCACATATCGTACCATTCGGGAAGAAGAATGCAACCGCTGATGTGCAGCCCTTCGAAGCGGCGGCAACACGCAGATACCGCACCACCTTCAGACCTACTCGCCGGTTCGTCTTCAATCGTTTTGCCTGGATGCCAACGCGCTCGCGGGCAACGCCTGTTCCTGATCGTTTCCCAGACCGCATCTACCACTTCCCGTTCGAGCGCGCGCATACTGACACGTCCGCTGGTTTTGGAGACTCCTAACTACTGGGATAATCCCCGATCGAAGCCGAAAACCAGCGGCAATCCTCACCTATCTGCGCGACCCCTACGCTTCAATTTCGACAATCCGAACTACCAACAAATGCCCTTCCAACTCTCGGTAGTGTTCACACCCCAATAGGCGATGTGCCGCAGCTTCCATCGGCACGTCGAGAAAGCCGAACCGCTTCGTCGGTCATCGGTAGCTGGATTCCTTCCGCTCGTTGGCACTAGACCAGGTCAGGGTGTCTCGAGAGTCCAGTTTCCGTCTGCTTGGATGTCGAGAATCTCGATCTCCGACTCAATCACGTCGGTCCCTGAGTAGGCCCCAATTTCGTTGACGATGAGGTCGTTGTATTCGCCCGTACCGAAGTATCCCACGATGATGAAGTTGCTCTCCCCATCATGAGTCGACGTCAGGGTGGGAGACGATCCGGTGTAGAACACGACGTCGTCTCTGCTGCCGTTCAGTGAGGTACCGAACCGACGGGCGGCGGACATGGGTCGCGCGGTGACTGACCAGTCGCCATCGGCGTCTATCTCGAGGTGTCGCACTGGTTCGGGTTCACCAAACCATCCGCCGTATAGCATTCTGCGCCCGTGATATGTGCCGATCTCGTTGACGAGGAAGTCAACGATGTCGTAGTTGCCGTCGAGGCTGTGCACGATGAAGTTGCTCGATCCGTCGTGGTTGAAGTCAAGGAGGGCCGTCGTGTCGTTGGGGATCCGGAAACTCACCACGTCATTCCCAGACCCGGTCGTGGTGAATGGTACGAACTCACCATCATCTCTGGTTAGGCCGCGATGCAAGAACGCGGCCATCTGCCCACGGGTCACCACCTCATTGGGGCAGAACTCCGAGTTATCCGGTGGGTCGCAGCCGAGAGTGATCCCAGCCGCCGCAATCCGGTTGATATCTTCGTGGAACACCCCGTCGGTATCGAAGAACCCTTGGTTAGACGCCGAGGGGAGGTCAAGTCCGCGAGCAAGGAAAGCGGCCATCTGGCCACGGGTCACCGCCTCGTCCGGACAGAACAGCGTGTTCTCGGGTGGGTTACAGCCACGAGTGATCCCAGCGGCGGCGAGACGGGAAATGTCCCGCTCGAAGAGATGCCCCTCAGTGTCAGCGAATGTGGGCCCGTCATCGGTGAGGTGCATTGCCCTCACCAGGAACGCGGCCATCTGGCCACGGGTCACCGCCTCGTCGGGACAGAACAGCGTGTTCTCGGGAGGATTACAACCATGGGTGATTCCGGACTCTGCCAACCACTCGATATCCCGAGCGAAGTTGTGAGAGTTGGGTACGTCCTCGAATGGACCAGATTGGCTCGTACCAAACACCGCCGTAGGCGACAACAGACCAACGGCAAGGATCAACGCCGCTAGCAACATCTGACACCGTCTCACATCACGCTCCTCTTCCTCTCGCAAGAGCGACCATAGTCTCCCAACTCGGCAGCGGTCGCCCTCCGGCTCTCAAGCGGCAAACCGCAACCTAACTCTTTCGCGCGACGGGGTCCACAAGCTCCGGCTGAGGCGTCGGCGGGTCGGCGGACCTTAACTTCTTCATCATGGCATTATGATGTTATGATGCGCCTATGCCGAAGACCAGAACCACTCTGACTATTGACCAGGATGTCCTCCGTGCCGTCAAGGTGCGTGCTGCTCGCAATGGTGTCAGCGAAGGGGAGGTGATCGAGGGAGCGGTCAGGAGAGCGCTCGGTTTCGACGTGCTCGAGCGTCTCTGGTCGGACAGCGATCTTGATGCCAATGAGGCAATTGAGCTTGCCCTGGAGGCACAGACGCAGGCGCGCAACAACGGGTGAGAGCGGTACTCGATACCAACGTCGTCGTCTCCGCGTTGACATCGAAGGGACCACCAGCGCAGCTGTTGCGGTTGTGGTTGGAAGGCGCATTCGAAATTGTGGCATCGCCAAATCTTCTGGACGAGTTGTCCCGTACTCTCTCCCGGCCCAAGATCCGACGCCATATCGCTCAAGCCGACGGGGCGGCTCTGGTGAGTCTCATCGAGTCAGGTTGTCTCTTGATGGATGATCCAACCCGCGACCCAACAGTGCGGTCATCCGATCCAGATGACAACTTCGTGATCGCCCTTGCCGAGCACGCCAAGGCTGTCATCGTCTCGGGCGACAAGGACTTGCTGGAGCTCGCTGATCGGATTCCGGTCTGGACACCAGCACAGTTTCTGGAGCGACTTTGACCGGATTAGGTCAATCCGGCAGCAATTTTCTCTGCGACCGCAACTACCGGGAAGTGAATGTTCCCACGAGGGCAGGCCGGGAAAAGGGAACCGTCAGCCACCACAAGCTCCTCTGCGCCGTACACATGTCCCGCCGGGTCCGTGACTGCAAGCGGATCGCTAGATGGACCCATCTTGGTGGTCCCCGAGCAATGGTTAGTCGTCACGGACCGTTCTTGAACCATTGTGCGGAGAGCGTGTCGGTCCTTCCATTGCCAAACACGACCCTCAAGTGGTTCCATCACCTTGTCGAGTGCCGGCGACCCAAAGATCTCCATCGCTAGCTCAACTCCGTCGCACATTCTTTCCATGTCCGCCGGATCGGAGTAGTGCCGGTGCTCGATGCGGGGCATTTCGGTCGGGTCGGTTGAAGTGAGGGTGACGGTGCCGGTAGATCGTGCCATGACCATCGACACCGACAGGGAGATGATCCAACGTTCCAAGTCATCGTCGAAGTACTGACTGTTGTAAAGGTGAAAGTCGATCTCGGGTTATCCCCCTGAACGACCCCTACCCATCGCCTGACCTTGAAGTTGCTTGCCGAATTCCGCCTCGGGGGTCAGCGTCCCCTCTGCAACCTCAACGGCGAAGGGGTGATCGAGTAGATTTTGGCCGATGCCTGGGAGGTGCTGGCGGACCGAGATTCCGAGTGATCGGAGGTCCTCCTCGTTGCCATAGCCCGAACGGTTCAAGATTCCGGGTGTGAAGTATGCACCGGCGGCCAGCACCACCAAGTCGGAGTTGATCTCTTCACCCGTGGCGGTGACGATCCCCACGGCGTGTTCACCTTCAAATCGGACTCGGTCGACCAGTGTCTCCGATCTTATGGTCAAATTCGGCCGATTCCGAACAGGGGCGAGGTAGCTGAGTACGGCGTTGAACCGATTGTCGGCCACGATGTTCTTGGGAACTGGACCGACAGAAGGAACTTGAACACGGTCGCCGTTTATGTCCTCGACCTCGTCCATCCCCAAGGAAGCGGCGGCTTCTGTGAAGGCGAGGTCCCCGGGCGACCAATGGTCCGCTCGCGAAACCTGCACCGGACCGTCGGTCCCATGGAGCTGGCCACCCAACGGATCGGTTTCAGCTCGCCGGAAGAAGGGCAGCAACTCGTCGAACGTCCAGCCGGGATTGCTGACCGCCCAGTCGTCGTAGTCGCTCGCCGAGCCTCGTATCCAGTAACAGGCATTGACGGCCGAAGCTCCTCCAAGCACCCGCGCCCGGGGGAGAAATATCCTGTTGCCGGCGTCGTGTAGATCCCAGGAGTGAGAAGTGAGTGGCTGCTCTTGTGAGAACAGAAGTTCTGGCGGCCAGTCCTCGACGTTGTTGCCATAGTCGGGTCCCGCTTCGACCAGGAGAACAGAACGATCTGGATCCTCACTAAGCCGATGGGCCAGCACCGCGCCAGCAGGGCCCCCACCAACGATCACGACATCCCACCCCGTGTTACTCATCTTGTTGCTCCTTTTCACGCTCATTCTTTGCATTCCAGATCCGCTCCGGAGTTATAGGGAGATCTCGGATTACGACTCCGGTTGCCTCAGAGACAGCCGAGCCTACGGCTGGAGCGGTGGCCAACAGTCCCCCCTCACTCACCCCCTTGATCCCGAAAGGTCCAGGACCGTCAGCGTTCTCGACGCTATCGCTGATCATCTCAGTGGGGACATCCATTGTCGTGAGGATTCGGTAGTCGACGGCACCCATATTCAATATGCGACCCGACTCGTCGAGGATCATGCGCTCCATCAGTGTGTGACCGAGTCCCATCACGGCGGCGCCCTGGTCCTGACCGCCCACCTGTTTGGGGTTGAGCGCCCGGCCGACGTCTCCCACCGTCACGTACTTGGAGACTTGTATCTCGCCGGTTTCGGGATCCACCTCGACCTCACATGCCGCACAGTGGAGTTCGAAGAAGACCGCCCTGCCCCCCAGAGGATGGTCAGGATCTCCTTCGACGCGCATCTCCCCGTTGCCGGTTATCTCACCACCCAGGCTTCCGAGGGCGACGGGAAGCTGGTCTCCGATCGTCGAGTCCATCCCGGGAAAAGTGACCCTGCCTCGGCTTACCGCTACCTCTGACATCTCTACGCGGTGCTGACGGGCAAGCATGGCTCGGAGCTTTTCCTGAATCTCATGACATGCTGCTGAGATTGCGTTCCCCATCAGAACCGAGGACCGGCTGGCGGACGTCTGCTGGTCGTAGGGAACGCGAGCCGTGTCGCCCATCACGACGGTGACCTGGTCGAAGTCGACTCCCAATTCTTCAGACACGATCTGCGCAAAGATCGTCCGGGCCCCCTGGCCCATGTCCGAGGTTCCGGCGTAGAGCACAACGCTCCCATCTGCCAGGAGGCGGACCGTGGCATATGAAAGACCGGACGTGGGTCCCGACTTGAGCCCAATCGCAAATCCCTTTCCCCTACCCTTGGGAGTAGGGGAGTCCCAATCGATCAGACTCGCAGCTTTTTCCACGGCCTGAGCCCAGTCGCCATCGGCCCTCGTCTCGTTGGAAATGAACTCCTCGCCTCGTTTGGCGAGGTTCATCAGGCGGATCTGTACCCGGTCGATGCCGAGCTGGCGGGCGGCGTGATCGAGATTCGACTCTCGCGCCCAGCCGAGCTGTGGTGTCCCGAAGCCGCGCATGGCGGTGCTGGGAGTGGTGTGAGACAGCAAAGACCGGGAGACGATCCGCACATTTGGAACCCGGTACGGCCCTGCCGCCAGATAACTACTCTTGCCGACCACCCGGTCGGCGATGTCGGCATAGGCGCCGATGAGGAAGTCGTTTTGAAATTCCTGAAAGACCAGCGTGCCGTCTCGCTTCAATCCCGTTCGCAACCGGATCTCCGCAGAGGTGCGGCGGACGGTCTGAAATGTCTCTCCGAGGCTCAATACGAGCCGCGCCGGGCGACCTGTGTGAAGTGCGATGTAGGCGACAATCGGCTCGTACTTCGGGTTTTGCTTGCCGCCGAAACCCCCGCCCGGGTCAGGGGCATGGATTCTCACCTTGGAGAGGGGTATTTCTAGGAGCGAAGCCATCGTCTTTTGCAGGAGGAAGGGATGCTGGATGCTGCTCCAGATCTCAATTCCGCCATTGTCCGGGGCGGCCATGAAGACGTGGGGCTCGATGGCGAACTGGGTGATCATCGGAAACGTGTAGGTCTCGTCGATCACCAGGTCGGCCTGTGACTCGTCGATCTCGCCCGATCCGTATCTGTGCTCTGCCAACACGTTGCTATCCGCCATTGGGTCGCCCACCCGCACCGACGGGTCTTGCACCAGCGGTGAGTCGGGGTCGAGGGCGTCGGTGACGCTGAACACGCCTCCATCCAGGACTTCGTGGTCTACTTGCACCAGCGCAGCGGCTTGGGCAGCGATTTCTGGCTTCTCCGCTGCAACCGCTGCCACCGGCTCACCGTGATACTTGGTCTCTCCAACAGCCAGTATGGGTCGGTCTTGAAACTGGGGCCCGAAGCGCGGCATAGGTTTCGGGAGGTCATCTGGGGTGAGCACCATGGCCACACCCTCGACTTGCTCTGCCTTCGTTGTATCTATCGACACTATGCGCGCCCTCGGTGCATCCACAGTTACGAGCTTTACATGTAGGACATCGTCACGGTGGATGTCGGCGACATAGTCCTGGGCACCGCTCACTCTCTCAACCCCGCCAACCCGTCGAGGCGACGTCCCCACTATTTCCCCGCTCACGTTGCGGCTTTCGCTGCGTCGAGGACAGCATCGGTGATCTGCTCATAGCCGCCGCACCGGCAAAGATTCCCAGCGAGTGCCTCTCGGACCTCCGAGCGGGTTGGATCCGAGTTCCGTTTCAAGAGTGCCTGGGCGGCCATGAGTTGGCCGGGGATGCAGAAGCCACATTGCGCAGCGGCGTTGTCGAGGAATGCATCCTGGAGCGGGTGGAGCCCCCCGTCAGCCAATCCTTCGACCGTACTAATGCGCGCCCCTTCCGCTTCCCCGGCGAGCACGAGGCACGAATTGACACTTTTATCATCGAGAATCACGGTGCATGCCCCGCATTCCCCTTCGACACAGCACATCTTCGCCCCTGTAAGTTGAAGGTCGTCCCGTAGCAACTCCAGGAGGAAGGTTCCCGGAGCCACATCGACGGTACAGTCCTTACCGTTGACGTTCAGTCTGATTCTCGTCATGACATCCCCAAGGCTCGTTGATAGGCAGTGGTTAAAGCCCGACGGACGAGCACCGGGACCATAGCCTTTCGGTACCCACCACTCGCACGCAGGTCGTCGATGGGGCTTGATCCCTCGCCAGCGAGTTCACCCGCCGAGGCAAAGAGATCTTCGGAAGGCAGGTTGCCAACGATCATCCTTTCCGCTTCCACCGGCCGGATGGTGTGGGGTGCTACTGATCCGAGTCCTAGACCTGCTCGGGCAATCGTCCCGTCGGCGTCGAGGCTGATGCTTGCTCCGACACACACCAAACTTATCCCCATTGCTCGGCGGACACCCAGCTTCAAGAAAGCTGAGCTGCTCCGCTCAGTTGGCTCAGGTATGTGGATCGCCTCGATCAACTCTCCGGGTTCGAGAGCGGTGGTCCGGTATCCGACCAGAAAGTCATCAATCGAGAGGGCTCGTGAGCCGGCGGGTCCTCGGATTTGCACACCGGCCTGGAGGGCCATGAGAACCGGTGGAGTGTCGGCAGCCGGAGAGGCGTTGCACAGGTTGCCGGCCAGTGTGGCTCGGTTGCGGATCTGAACCGAGCCGACAACCCGTGCCGCCTCCACTAGGCCCGGGAGCGACCTTCGAATTCCCTCGTGGTGCTCTAGGTCCGTCATGACGGTGTTGGCCGAGATGACAAGCCGTCCGTCGTGCCGCTCAATCGACGAGGCGAACTCGGGAATCCCCTTGATGTCGACTATGACCTCTGGATCAAGGTTGCCGTGTCGCATCGCAACGGCAAGGTCGGTGCCTCCCGACAGCGGAAAGGAGCTCTTCGAATCGGCAAGGAGCTGTATTGCTTCGGTCAGGGTTGTCGGTCGCCGGTAGATAGGCCAATTCATGTCAGTGGCGATCCTATCGATTATCGATCGCCGGGGCGACCGCATGCCGGGAGCTCCATCGATTATCGATAAGATGCCGCTCAGTCTCAGATTGAGAGGTTTCGGTGAACCGGTGAATGATGATGACGGTGTCCGACTTTATCTACTGCGCCACGGGGAGGTCCGCTCACATAGAGGAGACGTCCCGATCACAACCGCTGCAGTGGAGCAGGCGAGCGCGGTTGGCGCAGAACTTGCACAGGAGGTCAAGGCGCCCGTAACCGTCATGTCGGGGGAGACCCGACGGACCATGGAGACGGCCGACCACATCACGAAGGGTCTGCGGCATGCCGAGTACATGATTCATGGACCGACTGTCGCTCATGCGCTTCGCAATCCGGACCTGTATCTGGCCGGGCGTCGAGTCGATATGGTGAGCAGCCCGGAGGCTCTCGCCGCCCAAGTCCCTGGTCTGAACGCGGACGAGGTGACCGATCTCGATTTCTTTCCCCAGTTCATCGAAGAAGGCGATCGGATCCGCTGGTGGCTGCAACACCCGCATCCACCGGGCGAGGACACGGCAACGGTAGCAGCGCGGATTAGGGCTTTTGCCCGTAGTTTCGTAAACCCCCATCGATCGGATCTGGCGGTCGTGGTCGCCGTGACGCATTCCCCGCTTCTTCGGGCGGTCGGGTTAGATGGGCTGGGTCATGACATCGGAGAACCCGAATGGCTCTCGGGGCTCACCCTTGAGATCGACCGATCCGGGTCCATCGTCACAAGTCTCTTTCCTGGATGCCGAACGTGAGCTTTGACATCTCAGAACTGCGAGGTACTCGAGCCCGAGATCCTGACGCGGTCCTGCGTGCGGCCCGGAGCAGGACGGGCGGTACGGTCGGCGACCGGCTGATGCTCATCGCCGCCGACCACCCGGCCCGGGGTTCGTTGTCGGTCAGGGGTCGGGCCGACGCCATGGCGGACAGAGTGGACCTTCTTGAACGGCTCGTTGTCGCCCTCAGCCGCCCAGGCGTGGATGGCGTTCTGGGCACCCCCGACATCCTGGAAGACCTCCTCTTGCTCGGAGCCTTGGAAGGCCAGGTGGTGGTGGGTTCGATGAACCGTGGAGGCTTGGCGGGCTCGACCTTCGAATTCGACGATCGGTTCACCGCATACGACCCCGATGCACTGGCCGAAATGCGCTTCGAAGGGGGCAAGATGCTGACGCGTATTGCTCTCGACGACCCGAGCACCCCTCTTACTCTCGAGCAATCGGGCCATGCCGTGAGCAGTCTTGCCCGGAGAGGGCTTATGGCGATGGTCGAACCGTTCATGTCGCATTGGCAGGACGGACGCGCAACCAATCTCTTGACAGCCGAGGCAGTCGTCAAGTCGGCGGCCATTGCCTCCGGGCTGGGGGTTACCAGTCGCCACACCTGGCTCAAGCTACCGGTAGTCGACGGCATGGAAAAGGTGACAGCATCTACGACCTTGCCGATCCTGCTTCTAGGAGGGGACCCGAAGGAACGAGACGACGAGATCCATGAACAGTGGCGGGCCGCGCTGTCCCTTCCGGGAGTCCGAGGACTGGTGGTGGGCCGAGCCCTCCTCTATCCGGACGACGATGATGTAGGTGCAGCGGTCGACGTGGCTGCCGGACTGGTACATCCGCGTTGACGAACGAAGATCCCCCTGGGTACCGTAGACGGTAAGCGTTTTCCCAAGGTTTATGGGCCTGGCGAACACATGCCATGATGAAAGGACAGAGGTGCAACTGATAGAGCCCAAGGACGCAGTTCGTTCAATTCCTTCAGGCGCAACCGTGATCGTGGGCGGTTCCGGCGCTGGCCACTCCCTGCCGCAACTCTTCATCGACACCCTGGCCGAGGTGTACCAGGAGGAAGGGCAGCCCCGCGACCTGACCACCGTTCGGGTGGTGGGGATTGGCGACTTCGCCGACAGAGGATTTTCGCAGTTGGCCATCCCCGGGCTCATGCGCCGAACCATCGGTTCCAACATCGGTAACGAACCGCGTCTCGGTGAACTGGTCGAACGGGGCGAGGTCGAGGCTTATTCGTTTCCACAGGGTGTGCTGTCCCAACTTTGCCGAGAGATCGCGGCCGGTCGGCCGGGTCTAGTGACACGGGTCGGGTTGGACACCTACGTCGATCCGCGCCAGACGGGAGGCAAACAAGGGATCGCCACCGAGGAGCTTGTCGAGGTTCTAGAGCTTGCCGGGGAAGAGTGGCTCTTCTTTCGGGCATTCCCGATCGATGTATCGGTCATCCGAGGTTCGACAATCGACGAGGACGGAAACCTCACGATGGAGGAGGAGGCGGTCAAGGGCGAGATGCTGGCTATGGCCATGGCCGCCCGTAACTCGGGTGGAACAGTGATCGCCCAGGCCAAGCGTCTGGCGGCGCGGGGCAGCATGCCTTCTCGTTCTGTGATGGTGCCCGGAGCCCTAATCGATCTTGCATACCTTGACCCAGAACAGACTCAGACGTATGCCACCGGCTACTCGCCGTACTATTCGGGTGAGCTTCGGCGTCCGGCCGCCGCATCGGACGAGTCCCTTCCACTGGATGTCCGCAAGGTGATAGCCCGCCGCTCGTTGCTGGAGTTCGAACCCGGAGATATCTGCAATCTCGGGTTCGGCATCAGCCAGTCGATCGGAGCTATCGCCTGGGAAGAGGGAATCTCTGACCGACTGATTTTGACTGTCGAGCAAGGGATCTTTGGCGGCGTGCCGGTAGCCGGTAATGAGGGTGGAGCGGGTTTCAACTTCCAGGCCATGATCGATCAGCCGTATATGTTCGACTTCTACGACGGG
>WHTL01000132.1 GCA_009377735.1 Acidimicrobiia bacterium | reverse complement strand
CAGATGACCCTCCCCCAACCACTCCCTCATATCCGGAGGCAACAAGAACGGCTGATCACGATTCACGGGAACATATCCTTTAGCCATACCCCCCATTCTCACAGTCCGCGCTCGCGATCGCGAGCATTTCGCAACAGCCTCGTTAGGGCGAGCTTTTACGCGCAGAAGGGTGGTGCAGGCTCGCCAGGGTCTCAGAACAGGGTTGGGCGGAAGAGTTTGTCGTGGCGGTCGAGGGCGTAGCGGTCAGTCATGCCGGCCACGTAGTCGATGGCACGCTCTAGGGGCTCGGCGTCGGGGGCGGTGGCGGAGTTGGGGACCTGTTCGGGATGTTGGGTGTACCAGTCGACGAGGTCACGGATCACCCGGATGGCACGATCCTTCTGAGACTCCGTCTCGGCGCTCAGGTATACCCGCTCGAACATGAATTCCCTCAGCTCGTTCATCACCTCTAGGTGTTCCTCGTCCATGGCCACCACCCCTCTCTCGGCCGAGGTCTCGATCACGTTGGTGATCATCGTGTCGATCCAATACCTGGCAGAGGGGCCAAAGGTGGTAATGGTGGACGTGGGCAGGTCGCTGAAGCTGATGGCGTCGGCCCGCAGGGCGTCGGCGACGTCATGTGTGAGATATGCGATTCGATCGGCGAACCGGCATAGATACCCCTCGGGAGTGGCGGGAGGTGGGTCGATTCTCCAGGAGTGTGCGCGTATCCCGTCAAGAACCTCCTCCGTGAGGTTGAGGGGTTCGAGGAGGGAGACGGTACGTACCCCGTGGGCGGAGTGGAGCCACTCGGCATCACCCTCCACATAGGGAGAAAGCGCCTCCTCGCCGGTGTGCCCAAAGGGGGAGTGACCGGTGTCATGTCCGAGGCAGATTGCCTCCGTGAGAGCTTCGTTGAGACCCAGTCCCATCGCCATCGCCCTCCCCACCTGGGTCACCTGGATGGTATGGGTGAGTCGGGTTACGTAATGGTCGCCCTCGGGGTTGAGGAAGACCTGGGTCTTGTGTTTGAGCCGACGGAATGCCTTGGAGTGGATGATTCGGTCGCGGTCCCGTTCGAAGGCCGTGCGAAAGCGGTCCGGTTCCTCATGCTCCGCCCTGCCAGCCGACTCGTCGGCCTTGGTGGCTTCCGGGGCAAGAAGCTCGTGTTCCAGCTGCTCTCTTTCGGCACGCTCACGAAGCAGCATCTGGGTCCGTCATCATCACAACAGCTTCTCACGTGCCCGGGCCGAGAGCCAGTCCATGGTGGCCACCACGATGGTGATGGCGAGCATCTGGACCGAGGCGCGGCGGTAGTCCCCGAGAGTGATGTTCTGTTGCAGGATGGATCCGATACCACCACCACCGGCGAATCCGAGGATCGTCGACATCCGGACGTTGATGTCCCAGCGGTACATGGTGAACGAGAGATAGGGTGGCACGATTTGGGGGGTAACCGCATAGACGACCTGCTGGATGCGGGTGGCGCCGGTGGCCCGCACCGCCTCCAGCGGGCCTTCAGAGATCGACTCCACCTGTTCGGAGTAGAGCTTCGCCAGTGCGGCTGCTGTGTGGACGGCCAATGCCAGGGAACCCGCGAACTCGCCGAATCCCACCCAGATGACAAACACGATCACCATCACCAGCGGCTCGATGGAGCGCAAAGTGTTGAAGATGGTGCGGGCGATGTAATAGACGGTGAGCCCTGTCCTGACCTCTCCGGTGCGCAGACCCCTCCAGGCCACGAATATCCCGATTAGGGCCCCCACCGCCGCCGGAATCCAGAAGGTGTACAGAGCGTTGTCGATGAAGTAAAGCCAATCGATGGCTGCACCGATCAACACGGCCCAGATGGCCCCTGCAACTGCCATGAGCAGGACGGCCAGGGGTTTCCGAATCCCGTCGGCGAGCCGGCCTCGGACTCTGAATCCCGCTCTGCTCGCCACGGTCGCCAGCAATCCAGCGACACTCAGCGCAACCACGATCGCCAAGAGCACATCGATGATCTCACCGATGGTGGAAAAGAGGCCGGGAATGAATCCCCAGCGACCGAAGAAGGGGCGAGCCGCATCGCCACCGGAGATCAGAGCGAGACCGAACTGGTCCACCGCTGCCACCCATAAGATGCCGACGAGGCTCATCACACCCAGCTTGCGGATCGACCCCTCTCCAAACCGGGAGAAGGTCCACCTCGTCCCCAGGTAGCCCAGATAGCCGAGAACTACCGCCGCCACCAGATGTAACCAACCGGAATCGGGGATCACATCGAGGATCGACCGCAGGTAGCGAAGACCCAGGCTCCCCAAACCGATACCGACGGGAATGGCGATCAACGAGAGCCCGAGGTTGATCACCGGGGTGGAGATGTCCCTCATCAGGTTGCGGGCGGCGATGAAGCTGAGGGGGATGGCAAGAATGAGACCCGCAGTGGTTGCCACCAGCGCCAACAGGACGGTGTCGATGATCTTGTCGATGGTGTTGATGGTCGTGTCGGAGATGCGGGGGGAGAGGCGGACCTGATCACCCATCGGCACACTCGGAAAGACATCGCCACTGGCGCCGTCATAGATGACGACTCGCCAGTTGCTCACGTCGATTCCCGCTGGGCCTTGCACGGTCACGGTCGTCGATCCCTCGTCGCTAACGACATCCGTCACCCGAACCTGGCCGTTGTCTTCCACCTCATCGATGGGGAGCGCCGTCTGTCCGTTCGCCTGACCGGTATCGGCCTCGAACGGGTCGCCCGACGTGACGAACTGTGTCAGCAGGTTGGACGAGTCGAGGAGGGCCACCGCTGGGACCTCCACGGTGAGCTCGTCGACTGTGATTTGCAAACCCTCCTCGGTAATCACCCCACTGTCTCGCACACCGTTCTCGTTACTGTCCTCCCACACCTCGACGCGATTACCCCAGGTGCCGAGCCGCGCTTCGAGCACCGCCTGGATTTCCTGAGGGTTGTCAGACGGTCTCTCGGGTAGCTCCACCTCCACCGAGAACTCTCCGTTCTGGTCGGCTGTGAAATCGCCCATCTCGAGATTGACGGCGAACTCCGAATCGGGCACGAAGTTGAGCGCACCCTCGGCGCCAGGCTCGAACCCCTCCCCTGTCACCGTCACCGTTGCTTCGGGGTCACCACAGGCGGGCTCGACCCTAATGGTTCCGACCCCTTCCTCGGTCCCGGTGCCGGAGGCTTCGGTGCCACAAGGAACGGCGTACGGGGCGGCGATAACGGTCTCGCCGATATCGGTCTCGGTCAGCTCGGGCCGGGCGAGGAGTCTGATGATCCGTTGCAACTGTGCCTGGCGGGTCTCCGACTGGATCTCCTCCAGATCCACTCCCACGCGGTCGACAGCGAATGCATACAGGATCACTGCAAAAGCGATGAGGAGCGCCACCGAAACGGGCTTCGGTAGCCTTCGACGCTTCCCGTCGTCGCCCCTGTCAGCCAACGCGCTCGGCCTCCTCGCCATAGATATGCTTGAACCGCTCGTCGTCGATGAGGGATGGCTCGCCGTCGAAGACGAGCTTCCCGTCGCTCAGGGCAATGGCGCGTTCGGCATATCGATGGACGAGATCGAGATGATGGAGGGAACAGAGCACCGAGACTTTGTCCTCGGTGTTGATCGACTCCAGGATCCTCATGATGGAGTGAGCCAGGACGGGGTCGAGAGAGGCCACGGGTTCGTCGGCGAGGATCAGTTCGGGGTCCTGCATCAAAGCCCTGGCGATGCCGACACGTTGTTGCTGGCCACCGGAAAGCTCATCGGCCCGGCTGTTCTCCTTGCCGAGGAGACCGACACGATCGAGACGAGCGAGAGCATTCTCAACATCGTGCGCCTCGAAGCGGTTGATCAGGCTCAGCGCAGGGTTGGTATAGCCGAGACGTCCGGCAAGAACGTTTGTGATGACCTTGGAGCGGTTCACCAGATTGAAGTGTTGGAAGACCATGCCGATACGGCGGCGTATCCGCCGGAGGTCGTCCTGGGCAACGGTGACGATGTCAGTTCCATCCCAAAGGATGCGACCCTCGGTCGGCTCGATCAGCCGATTGATACAGCGCAGCAGGGTGGATTTGCCGGAGCCGCTCAGACCGATGACAGCCAGGAACTGGCCATCGGGAATCTCGAAGCTGACATCGTCGAGTGCCACGGTCCCGTTGTCATAGACCTTGGTGAGATGTTCTACCTGGAGCATCAGCCAGACCCAGATAGGGTCCTCCCCCCACGGATGCGGGGGGAGGGGTAGCGCTGGTGGCGCTGATACCGGGGGCACCGCCTCGAGGTGCTCATTTCGTGTCTATGTGGGTCCCAGTCTCAATCGAGGTCGTCGCTGCTCAGACCGAGATCCTCGACGATCTGGCGGATGGAGTCGAAGTCGGCATCGGTCGACTCGGTGACACCATCCCAGCTGTAGGCATCGAGGGCGGTGGCGAAGCCCTCAGGGTCGTTCTCGGCGAAGGCCAAGATCTCGGTGATGATCTGCTCCTGAAGATCCTCGGGGAACTCGGGAGAGAACGAAATGGTGTCGTTGGGGATCGGGTCGGAAACGGTGAGGATCCGGACCTTCTCGACTACGTCGGGGGCCGTTTGTGCAATTGCAGAGCGGGCATCGTTCACCTGGAAGCCCTCGCCGCAGAGCAGGTCCCCGTCGGCGTTGGGCTCACATTGTCCGATGAGGTCCTCGGATACGTCGGCATTGGCCGGGTCACCGTCCCAGAGACTTTCTCCCTCGGCGTCCGATGGCGGGGTGTAATAGCCGGTGCCAACGTCGGCGGTTCCGTCGTACACCGCCTGCATTGCCGAGTCGTGGCTGCCGGCTTCGACCTCCTGGCCGATCTCCACTCCGGCACCCACGAACATACCGCTCGGAATCAGGTAGCCGGAGGTGGACCCCGGATCAGGGTATGCCCAGGTGGCGCCGTTGAGGTCGGTGAGGCTCTGTGCATCGGAGTCACGTGGGACCACGAACTGCGCCCAGTAGACATCGGAGCCGAAACGAACCGCGGCCAACTCGACCTCTACCCCACACTGGGTGTTGGCCATGACGTAGGCCTGGGCGGGGATCATCCCGATGGTGTCGGTGGGGGAGGCGCACATCTCCTCGATCACGGCACCGTAGGAGGTGGGGACGGCGACCTCGAAGGTGAGTCCGGTCGCTGCCTCCAGAGTTTGGTCGAGCAGTTCGCCACCGGTGACGATCTCGTCAGCCGACGCCGAGGGTACGAACAGAACGGAAATGGGGTTGTCGGCGGTACCTACGTCTCCACTGGCGGCTGCCGTGGTTTCCGTCACCGTGGTCTCGGCCATGGTGGTGGCGGCCATGGTGGTGGCGGCCATTGTGGTGTCCGCAGCGGTGGTTTCCGCCGTCGTCTCCTCGGCGGCGGTATCGGCCGACTCGGCGGCAGTGGTGTCAGTGGTGCCGTCGTCGCCACCGCAGGCGGCGACCACGAGGGCACAGACCGCTAGCAGGGCTAGCCATGTCTTGATTCGCATCTCTCTATCCTCTCCTGGTCATTACATACGTTCGGGTCAGGCCGGGCGACCCGACGTGGAAAGGATAGGCGACTCGTCAATGAGTCGTGCCAGAAATAGTCATTTCCTCCACGAACTCGTCCCAGTCGTGGATGTCGATCGTCCCCTCTACCGGGTAATTCCAGGGACGTACAAACCGGCAGATACGAGTGTTGGGTCGGTGCTCGACAAAGGCGCGGAGATTGGCCGGAGCGTCGTCGAGATAGACGTCGCAGTCGACCTCCCATTTGCGATTGGTGATGTGCACCTCGCGTGTCGGGAGCCGGTTCTCTCCGATCCACGAGTAGGTGTCGGGAATTGCCCAACGCGGTTTGGTGGTGACGATCACGATGTGATGCCCGGCCTTAGCCAAGGTCCATAAGGCATCAGCGGCTCCGGGAAAGGTTTCCAGATTGCGAAAGAGGGTGGCGCCGTCGAAGTCAGACGCCCAGCGCCAGAACTGACCCATGTGCTCGAAATGGGTGAGGCTGGGGATGACGTCCCAATCCGTTACGAGATCGGAGGTCAGATTGGTGCCCCGCTCCATGTTGTAGCGATCGATCCATCCGGCGTTGAAGTCGGCGACAACACCATCGAGGTCGATTCCCAATCGAAGTGATTGCATCAGGCGGAGTCTACGGCGGTCTAGGAGGCTGGTATGAAACACATGCCCCACATCTCGACCAGTCATCACCGCTCGCGGCGTCCTCCTCCTAGGAGCAGCGCACAGGGTGCGCCGTCGTCGTGCGTCCTTGCGACCGGCGCGCCTGGCCGCCGATCTGCACAACGGCATTCCACACCAGCCTCCTAGGCCCTCTACTTTGAATCGGCGTTGGGATCGGGCAGCGGGTCGGCGGTGCCGTCCACCCATTCGGTGGCGACATTGCCCTCGGCCGGGATCCCGCCGTTGTCCCGGAGGAGACGAGCCAGATGGAGGAGGTTCCAGGTGAGGAAGGAGGTGTTTCGGTTGGTGAAGTCGTTCTCGGGACCGCCGGAGTCCTCGTCCAGATAGGAGGGTCCCGGTCCCACCTCTCCTATCCAGCCGGCATCTGCCTGCGGGGGTATGACATAGCCGAGATGCTGCAGGGAGTAGAGAGTGCTCATGGCGATATGCTTCACCCCGTCTTCGTTGCCGGTCACGATGCAGCCACCCACCCGTCCGTAGTAGATGTACTGACCCTGGTCGTTGAGCTCCCCACTCTGGGCGTAAAGACGCTCGATCACGCGGGATGCCACCGAGGACTTCTGACCCAGCCAGATCGGTGTGCCGATCACCAGTACGTCGGCGGTGATGATGCGTGCGAAGAGATCGGGCCATTCGTCGCTCTCGGCACCGTGCTCGGTCATGTCGGGTTGGACCCCGGGGGCGATGTTGTGGTCGACCGCCCTGATCAGGTCGACGGTGACGCCCTGACGTCGCATCAACGCCATGGAACGGTCCATCAGACCCTGGGTGTGTGACTGCAGGGGGGACGGCTTAAGGGTGCAGTTCACGAACATCGCCGTGAGGTCGGAGAAATCGTTTCTGGGCATGATGTTGTTCCTGTCTTCCCGAAATGAAAGCCAGCGTGATTCAGCTTGAGGCGGGTGTCCCGTCGCTCCCATCCACTACCGTGCGAAGGTCGATGGAGTATCTCGCCCTATATCGAAAATACCGGCCGGCCACCTTTGAGGATGTGGTGGGTCAGAGCCATGTTACGTCGACCCTCGCCAGGGAGGTGGCCGAAGGCCGCGTGGCGCACGCCTATCTCTTCACGGGGCCGCGCGGAACCGGCAAGACGACCACCGCCCGTATCCTTGCTAAGGCCCTCAACTGCGCCAATCTCGGCGCCGACGGTTCACCGGACGCCACCTGTGACTCGTGCGTCGCCATTGCCGAGGGATCGTCTTTCGACGTGATGGAGCTCGACGCCGCCTCCCACAACTCGGTCGACGACATCAGGGATCTCAGAAATCGTGTCTCGACCATGGCCTCCGCCGAAGGCTCCCGTCGTGTCTACATCCTCGATGAGGCTCACATGCTCTCCAACGCTGCCGGGAATGCGCTCCTCAAGACGTTGGAGGAGCCACCGGAGATGGTGCACTTTGTCCTGGCGACCACAGAGCCTTACAAACTGTTGGACACCATCCGTTCCCGCGCTCAGCGTTTCGACTTCCATCCGGTCCCGACCGACAAGGTTGCGGCCCATCTCAGCAGGATCGCTGAGTTGGAGGGATACAAGACCGACACTGCGGCACTCCTGCGGATAGCCCGGCACGCCACGGGCTCGGTCCGGGATTCTCTGAGCCTCCTCGAGCAGGTGGCCGCCCTGGGGGAGGGCTCGGTTACTCCCCAGGGAGTGAGGCGGGCGCTGGGTCTCGCCGGATTGGACGCCATGACCCGCCTCGCCGGAGCCATAGCAGCACGCGATGCAAAGTCGGGGCTGGAGTTAGTGGCCGAACTCACGGCCGACGGCGTCGACCTGCGGCGCTTCATCGCCGAGGCGGTCGGATTCTTCCGCGGGGTCTTCCTTTCCCACTACGCACCGAACGTGGCCGAGATCGCCGACGAACCGGAGGAGGTCATTGAGGCCTGGAGGGCGGCTTCGGTGGAGATGGCACCAACCGATGTGTTGCGGGCGGTCGACCTCCTGGGCGAGGCTTTGATTCGTTTGCGGGAGGGTCGGGAGGAGCGGCTCATGGCCGAGATGGCGATGATCAAGCTGGCACGTCCCGAATTCTCCACCGATGCCGAGGCGCTCACGAGCCGTCTCGATCGTCTTGAGCGAAAGGTGGCGACGGGCGCTCCACGAGAG
This sequence comes from Acidimicrobiia bacterium, assembly GCA_009377735.1. Lineage (GTDB taxonomy): Bacteria > Actinomycetota > Acidimicrobiia > Spongiisociales > ZC4RG35 > WHTL01. Next base: position 1,562 of record WHTL01000132.1, on the reverse strand, counting down.
AGTCACACTCCCAAGCATCAAGCCACATCTAGTCAAGTGAAACCGGACGAGTCCGCCCCGGCGGAGAGCGGTGCGCCCTCGAAGAAGCCGCCGCCAACGCCGGAGCCGACGACAAAGACTGCTTCAGATGAGACCGTCGGGGAGATCGAAGATGACACCACCACCGCCGACGTCTCCGAGGACAGCGAGGATGCAGGCGACAAGCCCGAAACCTCGCCACTGCCCGGATCGGAACCGCTGATACCCACCGAGCCGCCTCCAGAGAGAGCGACGGCGCAGTTTTCCCTCAACGAGCTCAAGGCGGTGTGGCCAGGTTTATACGGGAGTCTCCGTGACCTGCTCGGAGCTCGTCGCTGGGCCTTGTTCCGCGAGGCTGTTCCCACCGCCGTTGAGCACGGCGCCATCATCTTCCAGGTCCCCTACGACTTCCACCGGGAACAGCTCACCAACGACCCTGCAGTGGCGTCGATCGTGGCAACAAACGCAGGAGATCTGCTCGGAGGTGCCGTCGAAGTCCGCTTCCAAGTTGCGCCTACCGCGGTGTCCACTGACGATGACGAGTCCGATGACGAAGAGAACCTGATCGAGGATTCCGGTTCCGAACCACCGGATCCCACCACCCTGCTCCAACAGGAACTGGGCGCCACCGTGATCGAGGAGACGGAAGGCGAGTAGGGAAACAGTCCCCACTAGCCGTTAGTCTGTGATGATGGCTCGACCACCACAACGACCACCGGATCCGCGCCAACTCATGAAGCAGGCGCAGAAGATGCAGGAGCAGATTCTGGCCGCCCAGGAGGAGTTGGCCAGTCAAACTTTCGAGGCCACCGCGGGAGGCGGCGCCATCAAGGCCGTTGTCTCCGGCAGTCAGCGGGTCGTCTCCGTTGAGCTCCAAAAACAGGTGATCGATCCCGACGACCCCGAGATGCTCGGCGACTTGGTCGTCGCTGCCGTCAATTCGGCACTGGATATGGCATCCGAGGCCGCCGACACCCAGTTGGGCGGCATGTCGGGCGGTATGGATCTCGGCGGGCTCCTCGGCTGATGTTCGAGGGTCCGGTACAGCGTCTCGTCGACGAGCTGGGCCGTCTTCCAGGGATAGGTCAGAAGACGGCGCAACGACTCGCATTCCACCTGGTGACCGTCGATGAAGCCGACGCCCGTCGTCTCGGACAGGCGGTCCTCGACATGCGCGACCAGATCGGATTCTGCTCGCTTTGTTTCAACATCGCCGCCGCCGACGAGTGCGCCATCTGCCGCGACACCAGAAGGGACACCTCGGTGGTATGTGTGGTGGAACGGCCACAGGACATCGTGGTGGTGGAACGAACCCAGGAGTTCCGGGGCAGATACCACGTTCTCGGCGGTGCCCTCTCGCCCATCCACGGTGTTGGTCCCGGTCAGCTCCACATCGACGAGCTCAAGCAGCGCATCCCCGAGGAGGGGATCACCGAGATCATCGCCGCCACCAACCCCACCGTCGAGGGCGACACCACCGCCATGTATCTCGCCCGCGAGTTCAAGGGAGCTGGCATCAAGGTCACCCGTCTCGCCTCCGGTCT
>WHTL01000200.1 GCA_009377735.1 Acidimicrobiia bacterium | reverse complement strand
TACCTCGGCGTCGGAGATCCGAAGACGACGGGCGATTTCTTCGGGCGCGAATGAGTCCGCGATCGATACCACCGCCCCACCTATGGCGACCGTCGCCAGATACGCCACCACCGCTTCGAGGGTCATCGGCATGGCAATGGCCACCCGCGGCTGCTCACCGAACCTGGTGAGGCCATAGGCCACCCGCTTCACCACCTCCAGGAGTTCACCCCGGGTGACTGTCTCCAGCTTCCCCTGTCTCTGATGGATGACGGCCGGGTTGTCCGGGCTACCCGAGAGCACCGAATCCACGATGTTGAGCCGCCCGTCGGGAAACCACTTCGTATGTTGGGTATCACCCGTCGAGGTCCGGGTAGGTGCCTGCGCCCAGATGATCCCCAGACGCTCGACAACGGTCTCCCAGAAGACGTCACGATTCTCGACCGACCACCGATGGAGCTCACAGACGTCCTCGACTCCCACCCGATCCATCAGCCAGCTGAGGTTGGCCTTGGAGACAGTCTCCTCATCGGGTATCCAGCTGGGCTCCATCGACCCCCATAGTGCCACACCGCCAACCTGAACCCAGGGTGGAGGACATCGCCTCACATAAACCTCCGCCCGCAGAACAAACAGTCATCTCAACCCTGGGTTGAGGACATCGTGTCGCGGTCATCTCCGCCCTGAGAACGCAGTGTCCTCCACCCTGGGTTGACATTGCCGGGCTGGGACCGTTCGGGGTCTGGGGGCCGGAGGAGTCCCCCAGAAGTTTTAGCCGAGGCCGAGGAGGGTCGCTGCTACCACTGCCAGGCCCAACCCGATCGTCTGGGGGCGGGTGATGGGGTGGTCATCGACGAATCGCGCCAACACGACAGTTACGGCCGGGTAGAGGGAGGTGAGCATCGTAACGAGGACCAGATCTCCGCGTTGGGTGCCAAGCACGAATCCGAGATTGCCCAACAGATCTAGTACCCCGATCCAAAGGATCGGGAGATAGATGGCGGAGACACCCTTGGCGCTGATCCCGCGCATCCGTATCAGGATGGCGAGGACCACCACGGACCCGACCCTCGATGCCGCCACCGGCCAGACACCTGACTCGATCGATGTTTGCCCGAAGACGGCGAACAACAAACCAAACCCCAACCCGGCGAGGAGTCCATTGGTGAGCGCCTCGCTGGTCACCGTCCTGTTCCGGAGACGGGCTACACCGCTCACGAGAGCAACGGCAGGCACCGCCACGACAACACCGAGCCAAGTCACGAGGCCCGGACGAGAACCCGTGAGTACCCCCACCACCACCGGGATCAGCGCCCCGACCACAGCCGAAAGGGGTGCCACCACCGCCGTGTCCCCACGGGCGATCCCGCGATAAAGAAAGATGAGACCAAAGAACCCGAACTGACCACCGACGACGCCATAGACGAGGTCGAGGGCAGTCGGTTCTCCCCCGAGAGTCAGTGCCGCCACCACCACAAGTACCAGACCAACGACCTGTGAAGCGGCAATCACCACCATCTCGTGGGTCTTGGAGCTGTTGCGGCCCCCTATGAAGTCGGCGGTTCCGAACCCCAGGGCGGAGACCAGTGCCAGGATGGCGGCGATCATCGGGCGACGCCGGTCTCCCCTGCCGCTTCCAGATGGCGACGTATGTCCTCTGCGGCAGCCTCCAGGTCCTCCCGATCGACATCGGTGGCGGCATTGGCGAAGCTGAGCTGGCTCTCGCTGTTGACGGGGACGACATGGATATGAAGGTGCGGCACCTCCATCCCGGCGATGATCACCCCGATCCGCTCGACATCGAAGGCAGCAAACTGGGCTCTTCCGATAGTGTGGGCGACCTCGAAGAGGTGTTGGCGGACGTCACCGTCCGCGTCGAGCCAATGATCGACCTCGACTCTGGGGACTACCAGGGCATGTCCCCGATTGAGAGGGTTGACGGAGAGAAAGGAAACACACCGATCGTCCTTCCAGACGAACGTGCCGGGGATCTCTCCTTCGATGATGCGAGTGAATATGGTGGCCATGTCTGGAAACTAGCGGCCCGTCGCCGAAATACCTGCGCAACACAGCGGCATCAATCCAGCGACAGACCACCAGCCGAACCGCCAGATGGAGACATCCAACCCCTCGATTAGGACACGAAGGTGCGGGCGACCTCCACCAGGGTACGGACACCGAATCCGGTCCCACCCTTGCCCTGGTAGCCCCGTTTCTCCTCCGACCAGGAGGGACCTGCAATATCGATATGCGCCCAGGGCCGGTCCCCGACGAACTCCTCGAGGAAGAGAGCGGCGTGGATCGCCCCGCCGTAACGAGTGGACGCGTGATTGCAGATGTCGGCAACTTCGGAGTCCAGGTCCTTGCGCAGACCCCAGTCCATTGGCATTGGCCACATCCGCTCCCCAACGCAGTCCGCAGCAGTGAGGACCCGGTCCCTGACCTCCGGGCGATTGGAGAACACACCGGCATAGTGGTTACCCAACCCCACCCTCATCGCCCCGGTGAGAGTGGCGACATCGATCATCAGGTCGTACTCCCCCTCATTCGCGAGGCCGATGCCATCGGCCAGCACCAGCCTTCCCTCTGCATCGGTGTTGAGGACCTCGATCGTTTTCCCGCCGAAGCTGGTTAGAACGTCCCCCGGTCTGGTCGCCGCGCCACCTGTCATGTTCTCGACCAGTGGGGTGATAGTTCGCACTGCCACCGGGATCCCAAGGTCGGCGATGGCCGAGGTTGCCGCGAGCACGGCGGCCGCTCCCGCCATGTCGTTCTTCATGTGCTCCATCAGGTTGGCCGGTTTGAGGCTGAGACCGCCGGAGTCGAAGATGATGCCCTTTCCTACCAGGACGATCGACGCCACCGGATCGCTGGGGGTGTAGTTGATGTCGAGCAGGCGGGGCTCGCGGGAGGCCCCAGCCGCTACCCCGAGGACTCCACCAAATCCCCGGTCGGTGAGACGATCGGGTTCGTAGACGTCGATCTCGAGGGAACCGGGCAGCCCACGGACAGCCTCGACCACCTCACTCGGCGCCTTGTCGGCCGCGGGTGTATCCACCAGCCGTCGAGCCCAGATGACGGCATCTGTGACCTTCTCTGCCGCCGCCTTCCCCTCCGCATCGTGGTCTCCGTGGAGCGTGAGGACCGGTTCCTCGGGACGGTCATCTCCCGTTTTGTATCGGTCGAACCGATAACTACCCAGTTGGAAACCCTCGATCACGGCCCTGGTGGCGTCCTCGAGGTTCAGCTGTTGCAGCGAGGTGGTCACCTCTCCTTCGGCGAGTCGGCCCAACTCCCCCATCGCCTCGCGTAGGCCTTCGGTGGTTAGTTCCTGGCCGAGCCCTACCACATACACCCGCGTCCAGTCCCCCGAACCGGGAAGCGTCACGGTCTTGCCGTGTTTTCCCTCGAACCCCACTGAGTCGATCGCCCCGCCGAGCCACCCGACATCGATGGAATCGCCTAGGGGTCCTGGACTCCCGTCTTCGAAAATGCCCACTGCAAGACTTGGCAAATTATCGCTCCCAACTCATGTGTCGTAGTTCTCTCGTGACGTTAGGGGATCCCCCATCCCTCATCGGGCGATCCGGCCGCATACCATCCGACCCATGAAGCATATCGAAGTCGAGCGTCGTGAACGGGTCGGAATCATCTGGTTGGATCGCCCCGACAAGGGAAACGCCCTCTCAGCTGACATGTGGGGTGATCTCCCCGATGCCGCCCAGGAGTTGGCCGAGGACCGCGACATCGGTGCCATCGTGCTCACCGGAAGGGGTGGAGTATTCACCGTGGGGATCGATTTGGCCATGTTGGTCGATCTGCCTGCGGAGGGATCCCCCGCAGCACGCAATCAGACCACCTACCAGGAGATCAAGAGCCTCCAGCAGTCCGTTTCTGTGTTCTCGGATATCGACGTGCCCACCATCGCCGCGGTGTCGGGTTGGTGTGTCGGTGCCGGTGTCGATCTGATCACGGCGTGCGATATGCGCGTGTCGGGTAAAAATGCTGTGTATTCGGTGCGGGAGACGCGCATGGGTCTGGTCGCCGACGTGGGGACACTGCAGCGGCTTCCCAAGATCGTATCCCCCGGTGTGGTTGCCGATCTCGTATACACGGGGCGCGATGTCAGAGCGCCGGAAGCCCTGGACCTCGGGCTGGTGGATCGTCTCGTCGACGACCCCCTCGCCGAAGCGATCGCCATCGGAGAACGGATCGCCGCCAATCCACCACTGGCAGTCCGTGGCGCCAAGCGGGTGCTACGGGAAGGCTCGTCGATGAGCACCGACCAGGCTCTCGAGTACGTAGCCCTGTGGAACGCCGCCTTTCTGCAGTCGAACGACCTAACCGAGGCGCTTCAGGCATTCGAAGAGGGTCGCAAGCCCGACTTCACGGGATCGTAGGGAACCGAACGACCTTCGGGGACGTGTATCGAGAAATACACCCCTGACATTTGCTGGAAAGGACAACATGAGAAGTTTGTTGCTATTGGTTCTTGCGGTCGTCTTGGTGGCGTGCGGCGACGGTACCGACACCGCCGAGACCACCGCCGCCGTCGCACCGACCACCGCCGTCGATACCACCGCTGTCGATACCACTGCTCCCGATACGACCGCCGGTGCCGACACTACCGTTGCCGAGACCACGGTCCCGGAGACCACGACCCCACCAACGACTCTGGCACCCACGACCGCTGCTCCGACAACGGTTGCTCCGACTACAACCGCCCCACCGACCACTACAGCCGCGACGACTGCTCCTCCAGACACGACCACCCCTGCGGATGGAGCCAGTGAGATCATCTCCCCCTCGGGTTTTTGGGAGGTGCGTGTTGGGGAGACCATTGGCGAAAACGAAGACCGCATGGGTCTGCCCCTGCAGGATGTCGGTGGGGACCCCAACTATTGCACGGTCCTCGAGTTGCCCGAGGTGGGCGGCATCTACTTCATCGGCTCCACCCTCGACGAGCAGCCAGTCGACGGAAGGGCCAACCTGACCGTGGCTCGGGTCTCGGCTGATTCCCCCGGCTGGGTAACCGAGAACGGTATCGAGGTGGGAATGTCGGTGGGCGAAGCCGAGTCGGTTCTAGGGGACACCATCACCGACCGCACGCCTCATGCCTATGTCGATGGCGGCGAGTATCTGATCGTTGGCCCGGAGGACGCCAGGTATGTCTTCGAGACAGATGCCGATTCAATCACGGCCATCCACGCCGGGATGGAGCCGGTAGTGAGCTATATCGAAGCCTGTTCCTAGGAGGCTGGTGTGGAATGCCGTTGTGCAGATCGGCGGCCAGGCGCGCCGGTCGCAAGGACGCACGACGACGGCGCACCCTGTGCGGTGCTCTTAGGAGGAGGACGCCGCGAGCGGTGATGACTGGTCGTCGAGATGTGGGGCATGTGTTTCACACCAGCCTCCTAGAGGTTCAGCTCCGACAGGACTGAAAGGGTGTGCTCGCCGCCAGGATCGCCCGCGGTGACCGGAACGATCGCCACCTCATCCAGCCCGGCATCTCGGTAGGCATCGAGACGCTGCCGCACCTGATCGATGTTGCCGCCCAGACCGACGAGGTTCACCACATCGTCGGGAAGGGCGTCCACGAGGTGGTTGGTGGCAACTCCCTCCCGGGCCATTGTGACGACATCCTCAAGACCAGCCGTGATGAACACGTCGTCGTAGCCGGCCACCCGCAGATATCCCACAACGCTTTCCTTCAGGCGTCGAAGTGCCTCGTCGCTCGGGTCAATAGCGGCTGGCAGCCATGCCGCCAGTCTCGGAGCTGGTCGACTCTGCTCGGATGCCGCCGCATCCAGTCTGGCGCGGAAGCCCTCTACCTGATGGGTTGATACCAGATCGAGCACCATACGATCGGCGTAGTGGGCCGCAACTGCGATTGCCTTGTCGCCGAACGCGGCGACGGTGAGCGGCCCGTCTGGTGGAGCCAGACGTCTCCGGAAGGGACGGTTGTCGGTCTCCAGGACACCTCCGTCGAGGAAGGTGCGAAGGGTCGCTGCGGTCTGTTCGAGAATCCTCGATGCCCCGCGTCGCGACCGACCATGTAGGTCCTGGACCACACGAATGCTCGATGTACCGATCGCCACCCCAACGGTGTGTCCGGTGAGTCCGTAGATGCTGTTGAGACCCCTGCCGATCGTTGCAGGGTCACGCACCGAAACCGGAAGCGGACCAACGGTGATAGCGACCTCGTCGGTTTCCCTTCCGATCGCTGTGGCCAAGGCGAAGGTATCCCAGGTGGGATTCTCCGCGATCCAGACCTCACCAAACCCGAGCCCGTCTGCGATTTTCGCGGTGAGCAGAGCCTCCTCGGGCGGACTCTCGTCCTCCCGACCCGCGACCACCACGCTGATATCCACGATGCACTCAACGATCGCCCTGACGCTCCTCCTGCTGCCGGATCAGCTCCTCGACAGCGCTCGGCAGAGTCGTCTCGAAGTCGATCAGCTTCGCCCACGTCGGGGTGACGACGATCCGGACCATGGCGTCGTAGAGGGAACGCACCCCGGCCCCCCACTCGATCCGCTGCTCGGGCGTCATCTCGTAACTGCCGTTCATCTCGAGATATTCGTCAGGGATGCCCTCGACGACGTCCAGCTCCGCCCGACCGCGGATGAGCAGGATCAGAGGCGGGTGCACCTCGGTGTCGATCGTAAGGGCAACCGTCGGGTTGTGGCGGAGGGCCTGGAGCTTGGGGGCGTTTGTCGGAGTGCACATGACGATTTCCGAGCCGTTCCAGGTGAAGCCGATCGGGACGTTGCGGGGTGTGCCGTCCTTGGCGACGTAGGCCAATCGGGTCAGGTCGCGGGCCAACAGGTCTTGGCTGATTGGTCGGTTCAGAACTTGGGTGATCTCGTTCGGTTGCATGGTTGCCCCCTTCGATTGTCGTCTTCTTGGTCCCCAGTGTCCCATGGAGCTTACGCTCTCGATAATGGTGACTGATTGGGGGGTTTAGCCCGCCGATGAGTCAGCACCTGCTCCCGCCGGCGGAACAGGAGCACGCCCCTCTACCCCATCCCAGAACATGCGATGTCGCGTGGTGCGGTTCATCTGAGTCACCCGTCGCTCATATATGAGACCCCACCCGAGGAGAACCCCGTCGGCATCGGGGCCTCCTCGATTGCCTGGCACGCCCGGAGGGACTCGAACCCCCAACCTTCTGATCCGTATCCGGATCTATCCGTCCATCCCGTGCTGCTGAATGCACTCTAGCTG
>WHTL01000311.1 GCA_009377735.1 Acidimicrobiia bacterium | reverse complement strand
GCAGTCTCGCCGGGCCTAGACGCCGCTTGCTGCGTCCTCGTCCTAGACGCACCGCATTGGGTGCGCCTTCGTCCTGCGTCCTTGCCATCGACGCCGATGCCTCGGCGACACCGCGGCATCAATTCAAGGACACACCACTAGTGGCACGTACCGGTCGTCGAGCCGGCGATGGTGACACCCGGCGAAAGATCTTGGATGCTGCCCGTTCCTCCTTCGCCAACCACGGCTATCAGGGAGCGACGATCCGTGTCATAGCTGCCGAGGCCCAGGTGGACCCGGCATTGATCCATCACTATTTCGGACCCAAAGAGGACCTGTTCGCGGCGTCAATAGAGTTCCCGTTGTCGCCCGCGAACGCCGTCGAGACCATCATGGCCGACGGCATCGAGAATGCCGGCCGCAACCTCGTTCGTCTGTTTCTCTCAGTCTGGGAGATACAACCCACTCGAGATGCTCTGATGGCGATCGTGAGGGCGGGGGTGACCACCGATCAGGGGGCGGAGACCCTTCGCCAGTTCTTCGGCGAGGTCCTTCTAAGCCACGTGGCACCCCACCTCGAAGGCGAGGATGCAGAGCTCAGGGTCGCCCTGGTGGCCAGTCACCTGATCGGGATGGCCCTGTTGCGATATGTCGTCGGCTTCGAACAGCTGGCAAAGGCTTCACCCGACGAGTTGGTCGATCTCATCACCCCCAGGATCCAGGACTATCTCACGGGATAACAGTCCACTCCGGCCACGGTTCGGTCGCACCGTCTACGATTGCCGCCATGAAAGTGGACAAAGAGGCGTTCTTGGGTGGACAGGTCGACGACGACGGCACACCTTCTACCGAAGAGGCCACTATCTACGAACTCGATCGGTTCACCACCCATGGAGTCATCGTTGGGATGACCGGCTCCGGCAAGACAGGACTGGGAATCGATCTAATAGAGGAGACACTCCTCTCGGGAATTCCCTCCCTGGTGATCGACCCAAAGGGGGATATGGGGAATCTCCTTCTGACCTTTCCCGACCTGAGCCCGACGGACTTCCGTCCCTGGATCGATGAGGGAGAGGCGGAAAGGGACGGCATCACACCCGACGAGCTCGCCGCCTCAACAGCCCAGACCTGGAAAGAGGGTCTGGCATCCTGGGACATCGAGCCGGAGCGTCTGCAAAGAATCGTCGACAACACAGACCTCACCATCTACACCCCGGGATCCTCCGCTGGCGTCCCCCTCAACGTTTTGGGGTCGTTGGCGGCACCCGAGCTCTCCTGGGACACCGACGCCGAGACGATGCGCGACGAAATCGAGGGTTTCGTCTCCTCTCTCCTGGTACTCGCCGGGATCGAGGCCGACGCCGTCTCCGACCCACGCCACATTCTCCTTGCCACCCTGATCGAGCGATCCTGGAAGGAAGGCAGCGATCTCGATTTGGCCAAGCTGGTGGGACAGATCCCCAAACCTCCAATCCGCAAACTGGGTGTGTTCGAGCTCAACTCGTTCTTCCCGGAGGACGATCGGATGAAGTTGGCGATGACCCTCAACGGTCTGCTCGCCTCGCCATCATTCTCGGTTTGGCTCGAGGGCGAGGCCCTCGACATCGGCAAGATGATCGCTGGTGGCGACAAGACGAAGAGCGCCATCGTCTATCTGGCCCATCTCTCCGACACCGAACGCCAGTTCCTGGTGACCCTACTCCTCTCCAAAATGGTGACGTGGATCAGACAACAGTCGGGAACCTCCCAACTCCAGGCCCTGATCTACATGGACGAGGTCTTCGGGTTCGCACCACCCACCGCCGAGCCACCTTCGAAGAAACCTATCCTCACGATCCTCAAACAGGCGAGAGCCCATGGTGTCGGGATGGTTCTCGCCACCCAGAATCCTGTCGACCTTGACTACAAGGCAATGTCAAACGCCGGAACCTGGATGATCGGCCGTCTCCAGACCGAGCGTGACAAGCTGAGGATCCTGGAGGGGTTGGAATCCGCATCGGGAACGGTGAAGGCCAAGGATGTCGACCCGGTGATCACCAGTCTCACTGGTCGCCAGTTCCTCCTCCATTCCACCAAGTCGGAGCCGGCCGTCTTCACCACGAGATGGGCGATGTCCTATCTGGCCGGCCCCCTCACCAGGGATGAGGTGGCGAAGTTGTCCGGGGATGTGCCCGCTGCCGTCGACGAGACCCTCGCGGAAGCACCCTCCACTGTGGCGGAGACTCCGACGGTGACTCCAGAGACCGCAACTCCCGCGGCCGAGCCTCCTGCCAACGAGACCCCTGTCACGGAGACCACTGTCACGGAGACGCCCGTCACCGAAATCGAACCACCGACGGACGGCGACACGGTGCCGGTGGCCCCACCCGTCGCCGACGGGATCGGGGTGGTGTACCTCGATCCGGCGGCACCTTGGGTGTCCAAAGTTGGCTCTGCCCCCGACGGTGGCCGCTATCGGGCAGGGCTCGTGGCGACGATAAATCTTCGTTTCGACGAGAGGAGCGCCGACATCGACCATCCCGAGATTTACGAGGCTGTGCTCACCGCCCCAGCAGATCCTCTCACGAGCGAGACCGTCATCGCCGTGGACCACGACGAGCGAGATTTCGTCGCCGCCCCGGCGGACGGTGCAAAGTGGGAACTGACCGACGCCAACTTGGATTCGAAGACGTGGTGGCGGGAGACATCGTCCGACCTGAAGGACCACCTGGTGAGGACCCACTCCCTTCAGGTGTTTCAGAACGAAGAGCTGGACGTGGTGTCACGTCCGGGCGAGACGCGGCAAGACTTCGAGACCCGCTGCGGCGAGGTCGCCGGACATCGGGCCGACGAGGAACTGGCGGAACTAAAGGAGAAGTACGCCGATGATGCCGACCGGGTGAAGGACCAAATCGCAAGTGCCGACAGACGGGTCCAGGAGCTCGCCACCGATGTAGAGTCACGCCGCGGTCAGGAGTTGCTCTCGGGTGCCGTTGATCTGTTCGGAAGTCTCTTCGGTGGTCGGTCCAAGTCCGCCGCCCTACGACGAGCCGCCTCCAAGCGATCCATGACGCGACGCACCGCGGAGAGACAGGAGACAGCGCTCGCCAAGCTGACCGCGAAAGAGAGGGACTTGGTCGAGTTGGAGGATGAGTTGGAACGGGAAATCCTCGAGATCACATCGGTTTGGGACGAGAAGGCGACGGAGACCGGTGAATTGGAGATCGGGTTGGAGCGCGACGATGTCGACGTCTCCCAGCTCAGGCTCCTCTGGTACCCGGTGTGAAGGAGACCACCTTCTCGCCCTCATAGAGGTGAACCGCACCACCCGGAGCCCTTACGGTGTTGATCTCTTCCTTCACCAAACTGCGGCGGCCTTCTGCGTCAACAAGCTCACAACCCTCACCGTCAACGACAACCAACTCGTCGCCCCTCGCATACACCAGGGGTGATGATGGATTCGCACCGATGCATACCCGTCCGACGCCAAGCCCGTCCAGCAGCCCCGCGACGGTCGGCTCGTTGACCTCAACCCAGGTTGTCGGGTCCCCCAATGGTTGGTCGCCGGGACGGTGGAAATCACTACCTCCCACCGGCACCCTCCCGAAGAGCTGCCACTCTTCGAAGGGGAGGCGAAAAACCCGGTCCCAGGTGTGATGCCACATCTCCACAAGGGTCGCCGGTTGCGACAGTGGCTTGCGCCAGGCGACATGACCGGCCCAGGGATGATTCACCGACATTAGGCCGCCGTTCTCCTCTGCTGTCTCCCTCCAGGTATCGGCAGGTTCACGGAAGTCGACCCAGGGAATCTCACCCAGACAATTGGCGTGACCGACGTCGGTCGTGACCTCCTGACCGGGGATGGCGACCATCCCCATGCGGTTGCCCGCCTCCTCGAGGTAGGGGTGATGACTTACGGTGTTGTGGTCGGTCACCGCCACGAAGTCGAGGCCGCGTGACACAGCATGAGCCAACAGGGCGTCAATCTCCAGTTTCCCATCGGAGTGGACGGTGTGGGAGTGGAGATCCCCCCGGAGCCAGATCGTGTCATCATCCGTGGGAAGGTCACGGCCGGGAGGCCGTTCCGGGACCGGAATCGGAGCCGGGTCAGGCGGCCGCTCGATATGGCGGTCGTCGACCGTGACTACGACCTCGACAGGCTCCACCGGGACCCGGTAAAGACCGAGTACCACCTGCCAGTGTCCACTCACCGTCCCCGGAAGGTAACCCGGTGTCGCCCACTCCTCGGTGATCGACACGTGTCGCCTTTCGCCACCGGACCATCCCCGGAATCGGTCGGGACCGACCATCCCCAGGTCGAAGATGGTGACACCGTCATCGGGATAGTCGAGAGTCACCGAGAAGCTACCCGAGTCCACCTCGAAATCAAGGTACTGGTAGATCGATCGCTCCCGATCGGCAAATGAGAAACTCCGTCTCATCGTGGCAACACCCATGAGATCTGACCGTAGCGAGTCCAAAATGTGAAGCGGCCGCGGACCCAATCGGGATACCGCGGCCGCTTTCTCACCGCTTATTTTTCTCGCCCTTCGTTCCCCAGATCGCGCTCCACTCCACGACGCGACAGGGGGACGTTTCTAAGGAACCATTAAGTCCGACTCGACAGTCCCAAGCGATCGTGGTCCGGGCTTGGTACTCATCTCGATCACTCCCT
>WHTL01000055.1 GCA_009377735.1 Acidimicrobiia bacterium | reverse complement strand
TTTCCCTTCCGGTGCTGTTTGCCGCCACGGGAAGACTTCGCGGAGCGACCATTGTTGCGGGATCGGGATTGGCTCCGACCGCGATCTCGACGTTTGCCCCTTGTTTGGTTTCGCCCGTTCCGCTGGTTGGGCCCCCGATTTTTCGTCGGAGTGGCAGGGGCCTCAGCGAACACCACCCGGTCACCGAACACACCGGGGTTTGCTTGATGAACCCCCACGGACAGGCCCAGCTGACGCTGGATCCGTTTGGCGTCCTTGGTCTGATTTCCCTGGACGAGGGACAGTACGACGCCGCTGGCACCAGCACGCGCCGTTCGCCCCGATCTGTGCAGGTAGGTCTTGTGATTCTCTGGTGGATCGAAATGGATCACACAGGCGACGTCGTCCACGTGAATGCCCCGGGCAGCGACATCTGTGGCGACCAGCGCATGAACCCGGCCATTGCGGAATTCACGGAGCGCCCTGTCTCGCTGACTTTGGCTCCGCTGACCGTGGAGAGGTGCTGTTGATACACCACGCCGAGCCAGCTGTTTGGCGACCCGGTCGGCCCCGTGACGAGTGCGAACGAACACGACGGTCGGCCCGGTACGGCCCACTACCTCGGCCGTGACACCTACCCGCTCGGGGTGCTCAACCTTCCAGAAGTGATGGGCAAGCTTGTCGACATCGACCTGTTGGTCCGCAACCTCGTGACGAACAGGATTCTCCTGATAGCGTCGGATGATCTCGGACACATCCCCGTCGAGGGTCGCTGAGAAGAGGATGGTCTGGGCACCTTGGTCGACACCATCGAGGATCCGGCGCACTGCAGGCATGAAGCCCATGTCGGCCATCCGGTCGGCCTCGTCAACTACCACCGTTGCCACCTTCGACAGGTTGACCGCGTTCTGGTCGATCAGGTCCTCGAGGCGGCCGGGACATGCGATCAGGACGTCGACGCCGCGGGAAAGACGGCGACGTTGGTTTTCGTAGCCGACACCGCCGTAGACGGAGAGAATCCACCGATTCGAGGCAATAGCCAGGGGCTTGAGCTCATCCTCGATCTGTGCGGCGAGCTCCCGAGTGGGAGCCAGGATCAGTGCCTCTGGATGACGGGGTCGAGCCGACCCAACCCGGGCCAGCACGGGAATCCCAAAGGCCAGAGTCTTTCCCGAGCCGGTGGGGGCCCGACCCAGGATGTCACGACCGGCAAGGCCGTCAGGGATGGTCATCTTCTGGATGGGGAATGGATCAGTGATGCCACCGCGTTTCAGCGTGGATAGAATCTTCTCGGGTACGCCGAGATCGGCGAAAGTCGTCATTGGGGTTTCCTCTCGACATCGAGACGCGTTGAACATGTCGATGTGATTAGGAACATCAGGGGATGGTTGGCGAACGTTTGCCCGTACAGGAAACGGTCGCCCCTTAACCAGATATTCAGGGATTCGGACGGAACAATGCGGTTGTCCCGTCGCGCCCGTGCGACGAACAGCCGGGTGGGTCAATATGACCGCACTAGCTGACTATAGCGCTAATTACCCGATACGCGGCATCAACAGCGCACGACCGGTCACACACCGGCACCGCTACCGTTCTTCTTCACAATGGAACCCGGGAACACACCAAGTGTTGAGCTAGCCAACATCGCCCCACCCGGTACCCGCCTATTCGCCAAGCTGGAGTGGTACAACCCCACGGGATCGATCAAGGATCGACCAGCCTGGTACATGTTCCGCAACGCCGTCGAAGAGGGAAAGCTCGAGCCGGGTGCGCCCATGATCGAGGCGAGTTCGGGTAACACCGGTATCGGTCTCGCCCGTCTCGCCCGCATCCACGGCCACCCCATGGCGATCGTCCTCCCCATCGACTCCACCGAGGAGCGCAAGCAGATCCTGCGTGCCTACGGCGCCGAACTGATCGAGGTCAAGGGCGGGCCCAACGGTGCCATCGCCCGTGCCAAGGAGTTGGTCGCCGAGGGCGAGGGGTTCATGGCATATCAGTATGGCAACCACTGGAACACCTACTCCCACCTGTTCGGAACATCGAGCGAGATCGTGCGGGATTGGACCCTGCAAGAGCCGCCCGGCCACTTTTTTGCAGCCTATGGGACCGGTGGGACTCTCACCGGCAACAGTCGGGGTCTGCGCGCCCGTTGGCCCGACGTCGCGGTCCACTCCGTGGAGGAGATCCTCACCGACCCCATCGGCGGGATGCGATCACAGGACGACCCCTTCCAGCCCCCGATCGCCGACCTCTCCCTGGTCACACATCGACACGAATTGTCGAAGACCACAGCCAACGAAATGGTGGGAGAGATCATGGAACTCGAGGGGATGTTCGTGGGAACATCCTCTGGGGCCGTAGTCCACGCCGCCGTCGATTATCTAGGCACGCATGGGGGCACAGCGGTGGCAATCCTCCCCGACGCGGGATGGAAGTACCTCAGCGGAGCCCCCTGGACATAGAGGTGTTCTAGCCGTCGATCTGACCGCGGATCTCCCCGCCCGGATTGTCGAGGGTATGAACGTTCACGTATGCGCCGCCGCTACCCATTGCATCGATGAACTCTGAGAGCGGCTCGCCCGCTAAGGGACCGATGAGATCGTCGACGGTGATGGTGCCCGTTGCCAGAACCCCATCGGCATTGGTGCCCTCAGCCACTGGGCCGAACAGGAACGCAACCACGGAGCCATTGGTACCCGCCGGTGCTAGATGAATATGGGCCTGCACCAGGTCATCGGTGTTAGCGACAATCAGCTTGTAATCGATCGAGGCCCCGTCCTCCGAAATCTTGAACAGAGCTTGTCCCTGGCCTTGGGTCTCCACGGCTGGAACCTCATTGTCGCCCGAGAGGTGTGTGCGAAAACTCCCACCCCCTGCCGATACTGTTCCACCAACCAACATCAGCAGTGTCACCAGGGTCAGCAACATCGAAAAGCGTCTCATGTCTTGCTCCTTCCGGTCTACTTCGACGGTCCTATGGGTATACGGAGCTCGACCATCGAATGGTTCTTGACTAGCAGGCAACTACCCGTGCAGGGGCAACCAGCGGTCGCCTCGTACCCTTATCAGCAGAGGGATCCCCCGCAAGAGCATCACCACCTCATAGGAGACCCACAGCCAGAGAAGACCGCCACCCAAACCTACGCCGACCTGTGCCATAACACCTCCGACCACACCACCCAGAAGGGTCCATCTTCGTATGAAGGCATAGTCGGAGGCGCCCATGAGGATCCCATCCAAGACGAACACGAGGGTGTGGAGCACCATGGCGATGGACGGCAGCCACCACGCCAAAGCCGTCACGGCCACGACGTCCGGATCTGGTGTGAACACCGAGACGATAGGAACCCGTCCCAGCAGCAGGACCGCCCCGATGATTACACCCGCCCAAACCGACCAACGGAGCCCGTCCCTCGCCGTGTCCCTCACTTCCGTGAGATCCCGCGACCCTATTGCATTGCCGATCATGGTTTGGGCAGAGACTGCAAGACCATCGAGAAGGAAGCTCACCAGCAGGTAGACCTGCCATATCACCTGGTGCCCCGCGGCCGTGATCGGGTCGGTTCGAGCCGCCGCAGCGGTGATGGCTGCGATTCCGCCCACCAGCCCGGCGGTGCGAAGGAATAGATCGCGGGACACAACGAAAAGAGCCTGGACCTGCGAGCGGTCTGGGAGTCCGTGACCACCGAGGACCAAATTGAGGCGGCCAGGAATCATCAGGCCCAACCAGACAGCGATGATGATCTCCGCCGCCACGGTGGACGCAGCCACCCCGGCCAAACCCCAACCCAGTCCAAAGACAAGAAAGATGTTCAGGCCCAGGTTGACCAGATTGGCGATGATCACGACAAGGAGTGGCCGCCTCAAGTCTCCCGCACCACGGAAAGCGCCGTGACCGACGAAACCGAGGAGCATGAACGGGATCCCGATCGCCCGTACCCGGAGATATGTCACTGTTGGTTCGACGAGGGCGTCGACCGCCCCAATCCCTCCGACGAGAAGAGGTGCCCCCACCCCAAGAATCACACCCGCTGTTAGACCCAGGCCGATGGCAACAATTCCGGCATGGGCGAGACCTCGACCCGCCTCGTAGCGTTCGCCGGCCCCGAGACTCCGGGCAACAGTTGTTGTGGTCCCAAACACGAGGAAGTTGAAAACCCAGGTCACCACACCAAGGATCGAGACAGCAAACCCCAGAGCACCCAGCTCGACGGTTCCTATGCGACCTGCGATCGCCGTGTCCACCACACCGAGCAAAGGCTCCGCCAGCAGGGTAAGCGTCGCCGGCACGGCCAGACCCAACATCCGCCTCCGGCGCTCCCGCGACGTCCGACCCGTGCCATCCATCCGGTCCACTCTAATTTCTGGGAGACTCCGTCCCCCAGACCCCCAACGGCTGCCACAACTACTCGCCCCGCGTGGTCGGGGCCGTCCGACCTCACCTCCACCACCCCGCTCCTGTCTGTCGTCCTGTTTGATCGCCGGGTTCGATGTGGTCGCTTTTGAGGTCTACGTTGCCTCATGATCCGCCTTGGTTGAGATATCGCCGGTCGGGCTTGATTGAGTGCATCTGGCCCTGATACTGGTTCGTCGCCAGCTTCTCGAAACGGTTCGACACGATCGCGAGCACATTCTCACCCGGTCCTAACAAGCCATTCTCTTGATACCCTCCCCGATGGTGGCGCCGACGGGACGAGGGGGGCACCGCCGCGACGACAACTGTCGCGAACGCACCGGTTACCCTTTCGACCACGACGGGTCACATAGGAGTTGAGATGGAAGACGAGATCTGGCGTTGGCTGTGGACGGGATTCGCGGTGGTGATGGGGATCGGCGAGATCTTCACCGCGGGCTTCTTCCTGCTGCCATTCGCTATCGGGGCAGCGGCGAGCGCCGTCTTGGCGTGGATCGGGGTCAATGTCCTTGTCCAGTGGCTGGCCTTCTTTGGAGTCTCCGTACTCGCGATGTTCTATCTACGACGGTTCATCAACCGCCAGGACGAGGGGGACCAACCGAGGATCGGCGCCAATCGCTGGGTAGGTTCGACCGGGACGGTTATCGTGGCGATCAACCCGATAGACGGCACCGGTATGGTCCGGATCGATCAAGAGGAGTGGAGGGCAGGTACCGCTACCGGCAATGAGATCGCCGAGGGAACGGTCGTCACCGTCACCGACGTCCGCGGGACTCGCATGGTGGTAGAACCCACCCAAGAGAGAGGAAACTGAATATGGATCCAATCGTCATACTGTTCGCCGTCCTGGCGATCGCGCTGATACTCGTCGCCGCCACCGGCTTCCGGGTGGTCCGGCCGTTCGAGAAGGGCCTGATCGAGTTTCTCGGACGCTACCAGAAGACCGTCGACTCGGGTCTGCGATGGATCATGCCGTTCGTGAAGAGGATCATCAAGGTGGATATGCGGGAACAGGTCATCGACGTTCCCCCACAGGAGGTAATCACCAAGGACAATGTCGCCGTCACCGTCGACGCCGTGATCTATTACGAGGCCACCGACCCGGTGAAGCTGCAGTACAACGTGGGCAGCTTCATGGTTGCCATTACCAAGCTGGCACAGACCAATCTGAGAAATGTGGTGGGTGACCTCAACCTCGATGATGCTCTCACCTCACGGGAGATCATCAACGCCAAACTCAAAGAGATCCTCGACGAGGCCACAGACAAGTGGGGTGTGCGCGTAGTGCGTGTCGAGATCCAGCGTATCGAGCCCCCCGCAGACGTCACCGACGCCATGCACCGACAAATGAAGGCGGAGCGGGATCGCCGCGCCCAGGTTCTGGAAGCCGAAGGTGCCAAGCGGTCGGCCATCCTCCGTGCCGAGGGCATAAAGGAGTCCCAAGTGCTCGAGGCCGAGGGTCGTGCCGAGGCCATCCGTCAGGTCGCCGACGCCGAGAAGTTCCAGAAGGCGACCGTCGCCGAAGGTGAGGCGCAAGCCATCGAGCAGGTGTTCGCCGCCATCCACCAGGGGGACCCCACCGACGACCTAATCGCCATTCGCTATCTCGAGGCATTGCAAGGAGTTGCCGATGGCCAGGCCACCAAGATCTTCCTCCCCCTCGACACCAGTGGTGTCCTGGGCGCCGTAGCCGCCATGGGCGAGATGTGGCAGGACAAGAACACCCCGGATGGAGGGACGTGACGTTCGCCGTCACTCCCCACCCTGTCCTCGTACCTACGGCGGTCTAGGTGATCCGAGACCGCTTACGGGGGACCATCGAGGAGATCAGCGCCGACCTCTTCGAGATCAGCAGTTGGATGTACGAGAACCCCGAGACGGCCCTTGAGGAGTTCGAGACATCACAGCGCCTCGTCGATTACCTGGACGCACGCGGCTTCGACACCACCCATCCGGCCTACGGGCTGGACACGGCCTTCGCGGCTCGGGTCGGCAGTGAGGGTCCCGAGATTGTGATCTGCGCCGAGATGGACGCACTGCCGGAGGTAGGGCATGCGTGCGGGCACAACATCATCGCCACGGCAGCCCTCGGAGCGGGTGCAGCCCTGGCACCCCTCGCCGAGGAGTTGGGTATCCGTTTGACGGTGCTGGGGACACCGGCCGAGGAACGGTGGGGCGGGAAGGCAGCCTTGATCGAGGCAGGGGCCTTCGCCGACGCCGCCTGCGCCATGATGATCCATCCGGCACCGGCTGACGTGGTCGATCCGAAGATGTTTGCGGTAGCAGATTTCGAGGTCGAATATCACGGGAAGCCAGCGCACGCCTCTGCATATCCCGAGAAAGGCATCAACGCCCTCGACGCCTTCGTGCAGGCATACGTCAGTATCTCGACCATGCGTCAGAGCCTTCTATCAACCGAGCGTATCCACGGGATAATCACCCACGGAGGCGATGCACCGAACATCGTTCCAGCCTTCACCAAGAGTGCCTGGGCGATACGGGCTGGCACCCGGGAGGAGTTGGGACACCTCGAGGCACGCGTCCGGGCGTGCTGGGAGGCCGCTGCCAGTGCCACGGGATGCAGTCTCGAAGTGACTGCGGGGGGCAGCGCCTACGACGAGTTGCGCACCGACCCTCTTTTGGCCGATCTCTACTCCGCCAATTCCCAGAGTCTGGGCAGACCGATGGCTCGCGTGGCCGAATTGAGCGGAGTTCTCAGGGGCTCGACCGATATGGGGAACGTATCCCGGGTGGTCCCCACCATCCACCCGATGGTTTCGATCCACCCCGGCGAAGCCGTGAACCACCAACCGGAGTTCGCCGCCCACACCATCACTGCCGACGGTCAGCGAGCGATACTCGATGGGGCCACTGCCATGGCGCTAACGGTCGTTGACCTGGCCGAGGGTGACCGCTGGTCGGAGCTGGGAGCCGCTCTCTAGGAGCTGGGAGTTGAGCCCGGCGAGGCAGACCGGCCCGGAGCAATGGCGTAGAAACCCCCATCGCGGGAGCCCACATACATGCGACCCTTCCACACTGCCGGGGTGGACTCGATACATGACTCCGAGACCTGAGCCGTCCAAAGTGGCTCCGGTTGTGTGGGCTCGGTGATGTCGTATGCCTGCAGCGCTCCGGTGCATGTCGCCACCACCAGGGTGTCACCGACAAGCACCGGTGACGACCACGCATGCCACCCGAGTTCGTCGGACCACAGCTCTTCACCGGTTTCGGTATCGACCGCCATCAGGTCTCCAGGGTGGGTAGCTGCGTAGAGCACTCCGTCTCCGAGGGCGGGCGTCGCCCACAGACCACCGTCGTCGCCCCCTTTGCCAGGAACCCTTACCCCCCATACTCGCGGATCGTCGGGCTTGCTGGGATCGAGCTTGACCAACTGACCCACCTCAGCGGACCGCTCGTTCTTACGCTCCTCCTCCACCGACACATAGAGCATTCCGTCCCGATCGATCACGATGGATGCGTCGACATCATCCCCAACCCAATAGTCGAACACCACCTCCGTTTCACCGGAGGACACATCCGACACATCCATCCCAACGACCCGACCGCCCGAATTGGCGAAATATACGGTCTGGCCGAAGACGGCGACCGAGTTCTCGATCGACTGGTTGTTGCCCAATTCTGTGACCATCTCCTGGGTGTAACCGGGGAAGGTGTCGAGGATCTCGGGATCGACGACCACCTTCCCATCGCTGTCGGTGCCCCGGTTGAGCCGGATCGCGAAGAACCATCCGTTCTCACCACCTTCGTAGAGAATGTCGTCGATGATCACGGCGTTGCCGTCAAAATCATCGTTCCAAATACCGTCGACCACGGTCGCCGGCAGACTCCATAACTCCTCGGGTACGTCTCGGTCGAGTGCTATGACATGGAACTCGCCGTCACGTGATCCGCTGTAAAGGATGGGATAGCCGTCCGGGTCGAGGGTGACCGAGCCCTTGATGATGTCGCCAGTCAAGAATGGCTCCCGGGTACGTTCCCCGGTTTCGGCATCGAGGAAGTGGATGGACTTGTCGTACGCTCCGAAGATCACCTCGGTCACACCATCGGGTCGCTCCCACACCACCGGCTGACCGGTCCAGCCACTTCCACACCACGTGGTGGTTTCCCCGCCTACCGAGGAGTCACCGCACAGTCCACCCGTCTCGGGATATCGCCAGTCAACCGCCGGTTCCTCTTGAGGGATGGGTCCGGTTCCGTACCAGGTCCGTGTGGGATTCCCTCGAAACATGGTCAGCCCCTTGACCGAGCCCCAGGGTCTTCCCACCGTCCCCGCTGGGATCACATTGGGTGGGCGCACCACCGTCGTCGAGGTGGTGGAGGTTGTTGGAGCGGTGGTTGTAGCCACTGTCCCTGGCGGTTCGGTAGTAGCGGCGAAAAGGGTGGTCGAGGTCCGGGTCGTCGTCGCCACAGAAACCGGATCGTCACCCCCAAGGTTGTCGGTAATGAACTGCGCGGCAACAACCAACAACAGGGCAGCAACCAATACCAGCACCAGGGCAACACCCTGACGACCAACACCCCTACCTTCCTCCTGAACCTGATGCGACATGCCCCCTGATTATGCATCACAGAACCAAGACCTTGACGGTTCGATTTCAGCGAGCATCTGACATGCGGCGAATGGAGGACCACGAGCTACCCACCCTTCTGCGCGTGGAATCTCGCCTCATCGCGTCAAAAATCCGCACAGAACGGAGGGCGGACGGAGTGCCCCAAGACGAGACAGACCTACTTGTCGAAGTTGTTGCGGCGGCCTTCTCGAACGTAATCGACCGTGTTGGCGATGTGGTCTTGGCCGTGCATTCCCTTGCGTTTGGCGAGGTGGCCGAACATCTGGGTGCCGAATCCGAGATCGAGATCATTGACGATCCGCTGCTTCCAGGGTCGCCGCACGATCTGGGTGGTGAGACGGCGAGTGGTACGGGGTTGGGTCATGATGTGATCGGCGATGGCGTGGGCCCTCGGGATGAGCTCATCGCGGGGTAGGACCTCGTTGACCATCCCGTACTCGAGCGCCTTGTCAGCAGTGATCGCCTCCCCCGTCAGCAAGGCGTATGCCGCCCGTTTTACCCCGAGTAGCTCCTGAAAGGCGTTGTGGATGCCGTCGGCTGGAACCGATCCGATGTCGTAGTGGAGATCGAAGAGGGTTGCGTCCCCCGCCATCAGGGTGAGGTCACACATCAGGACGATCTCGGGATGAAACCCGGACCCATTGAGGATCCCGATGGTGGGGACCTCTATCTCGTTGACCAGGGCGGACACATTGGTGCGGCCATCCTTGAAGGCGTACTCGTACGCCCAGTACTCGAGGTCCTCCTCCTCCAGCCGGAAACCATCTGGATCGGAGTCCATCATGAACTCATCACCCGACCCGGTGAGGATCATGATCTCGTTCTCCGGATCGGAACCAACGGTCTTCAGCATCTGACCGAGAGAGCGATGGTTCTCGACACTGAGCTGGATGGGACCGCCCTCGGTATGTGCCTCCACCAGGAGGACACCGTCGTCGCGACGAGACATTTTATAGAAGTCCTTGAAGGTCTCCCGGTAATCCTCGAACCGGGGTGGGTTGATGAACTCCTGAATCGACATTAGGGGTCCTTTCCTTACTGGGGTTCGACAGCCATCCCGGCTGATGCGGCCTGCACCTCAAACATGGACAGGAAGTCCTGGTCCCGATAGCCCCGGCCGATGGCGTTTTGGATCAACTGGAGGACACCTGACGAGAGGGGCATGGGGACCTCTGCCTCTCTGGCCGCGGCGAGACCGAGGTCGAAATCCTTGCGGAGCAATTCCAGGGTGAAGGTCGGACTCCAGTCGAGAGCGAGGAGGTCGGGGGTGCGCTCCCTCACCCAGTCGCTCCCCAACACCGTGTTGTTGATGAAGTCCATGAACGCCGCCCTGGGCACACCCGATTTTTCGGCCACAGTGACCACCTCGGACAGTGCCTGGACGATGATCCCCAGATAGAGGTTGTGACATATCTTGACCAGTCGGGACCCCTCCCCCTCACCGGCATAGACAGCCTCTCTCGAGATGGTTCGGAGAAGATCCTCCACCTTGTCGAAGGTCTCTCTAGGCCCGGAGGACACCAGGACTGACTCGCCGGCAGCCACGACTCGCGGATTCCCACTGATCGGCGAAGCAAGGAATTCCACGCCCTTGCTCTGTGCTATCTCGCGGACCTGCGCGGATGTCCCGGGATCAACGGTGCTGCTATCGACGATGATCCCCGGATGGTCGCTGCCGTCGAGAAGACCTCCCGCTCCAGTGGCCACCTCCAACAGGACGGCCGGGGTGGACATCATGACGAAGACGATGTCGCTGGTGCGCAGGTCTGATATTGACTCCGCCACCGCTGCACCGGCGGACTCGAGCTCCGCGGTCTTGGAAGTGGTCCGGTTCCAGACGGTGAGATCGATTCCAGAATCGAGCAGACGGCGAGCCATGGCCGCCCCCATCCTCCCCGTTCCCAACCATCCCACCTTGCGGGCATCACTCATGTTTCTCTCCTTAGGCCACTAAACGGGCGCATACGATCCTTCTTCGGATTCCATCTCGGGAGCTGTCGGGGCCTGATCCGTGCGACCCAGCGCTTCCCACACCGAGGTAACGATGGTCTGGGTGGTGAGACCGTAGCGTCGGAAAAGATAGGAAGCGCTGGCAGCACCCTCTGCATAGGTGTCCTGGAGTCCCACTCGGATCAGACGGCGGCCGATACCCGATTCTGCGATGGCCTCGGCGACGGCAGTGCCGAGACCTCCGACGACGGAGTGGTTCTCGACGGACACGACCGCCTTCGTGGCTCGGATCGCTCCGAGCAAGGTGTCCGTATCCAGGGGTTTGATGACGGGGACATTCACCACCGTGACATCGATACCGTTCTCTCCCAGAATGTCCGCTGCGACAAGGGCCGACGAGAGCATCATCCCACTGGCGAGTATGGCGACATCAGACCCTTCGCTCAGCACCTGGGCCTGGTCCAGGGAGAACTGATGGTCGTCCTCGAAGATGACGGGTGTCTCTCCCCTCTTGAGACGAAGGTAAACCGGCCCGGGAAGATCAACGATGGCGGGGACGGCCATACGAATCTCGGTGGCGTCGGCAAGATCGATGACGGTCATTTTGGGCAGTGCCCGCATCAGGGCAACGTCGTCAATAGCCTGATGGCTGGGGCCACCCGGACTGGATATCCCGGGCATGAAACCCACGATCCGCACCGGAAGGTTCGGATAGGCGATGGAGTTGACGATCTGGTCGAAGGGTCTCCTGGTGGCGAACACACCGAAGGTATGGACGAACGGGATGAAGCCGCGCCCGCGACATGGCTCCGGCCATGCTCATCATGTTCGCCTCGGCCATTCCGGTGTGGATGAACCGGTCTGGATACTCCTCCTGGAACAGATCGATCTCACACTGACGGGTGAGATCGCCGGTGAAGCACACGATGTGATCGCGGGTGCGAGCCAGGTCGACGAGGGTGCGACCGTACTGCTTCAGCACCGTCGGAAACGGGTAGCTATGCAAGGCGACCCTCCACCTCTGCCCTCACAGCAGCGGCCAACTCGGGAGGCAACTTGATGAAATGCCCGTCGGCATCCGGTGGCAGAACCGACAACCCGTGATTGGTACTGGTTCGCCCGATCACGATGCCCGGTCGATCTCCGGCACCGGCGGCCGCGAGAGCGTCCCCTACCGCGTCAACGTCATGGCCATCGACGTCGTAGGCGTCCCAGCCGAAGCTCTGCCACTTCGCCGCTATCGGCTCGAGGGTGGTAATCGACGACACCGGGCCATCGACCTGGGAATCGTTGGCGTTCAGCAACACCGTCAGCCGGGATAGCTGGTGATGTCCGGCAAACATGGCGGCTTCCCACACCTGACCTTCCTCCATCTCGCCGTCGCTGAGCAGGGCGTAGGTGGAGACATCGTCGCGTCCCCGGAGACGTTGGGCCATCGCCAGACCCACCGCACCCGACAAACCCTGACCCAAGGAGCCGGTGGTGAGGTCCACACCCGGCGACGACTCCGTTCCGATCGCCTCCAGCTTGGAACCATCGTCGCCGTAGGTGGCCAGATCGGATGCCGACAGGGCGCCGGTCTCAAATGCGGCCGCGTAGAAGACGATGATGTAGTGCCCAGGGGAGCACACCAACTCGTCGATACCCGGTCGGTAGGGACCAGCCACCAGAGCCGCCATCAGCTCGGCGGAAGAGAGAGCCTGGCCTAGGTATCCAAAACCGTGGCGGGCGACCATGTCGATCGCTCGAAGGCGGATTCGGTCAGCCAAGGCTGCTGGTTCGTTGATCGAAACTCCTCAGGACAATTGGCTCAGCCACTTTACCAGGTATGGTGAGACAATGGTCTCTAAAGCAGAACCAAATCCGTCGCTGGAAAGAGTTCGTCACACTCGCCTCGCCGACAAGATCGCCGACCAACTCCGGCGCTACATTGCGGCCAACGAGATGTCAGTCGGCGCCCGCCTCCCCTCCGAGCGTCAACTGGCCGACACCCTGGGAACCAGCAGGACGACCATAAGCCAGGCGCTGAGGATCCTCGCCATCGCAGGTCTGGTGGAAGTACGACCCGGTTCGGGTACGTACATCCGCATCGATCCCTACACGCTTCTAGGAGTTTCATTCGACGTTATGTTCGATCCCGATCCTGACTCCCTCGCCCGACTCGCCGAGTTCCGCCACTGGATCGAAGACGGGTTATTCACGCTGGCCAATGAACTGAGTTTCGAAGCTGACAACCTGCGAAACGCATTCGATGTTCTCGCCCGTCTTGACATCTCGATTGGCGAGTTCATCGAAGCCGACGCCTCGTTTCACGTCGCCATCGTTGCCGGTGCGCAGAATCCGTACCTGACCTCATTGTTCGAGGCCGTCCATCGGCAGATACTGCAGGTGACCTATACGGGATGGATCGAGTCGGGCCACTCGCCCCAATGGCTCTCCGGCCGGGAACGTCATCAGCACATCGACATGCACCGTCGGATCAGGGACGCTGCCCTCGACGGGTCTCCCCAGGAGCTACGCGGCGCGCTGGATGATCATTCCGCGAGTTTGGAACGACATATAGAGATCACCCAGAAGGAGCTCAGATGAGGGCATACGCCGTGGTGCCGAAGGAGACCGTGGAGTATCACGCGGTCGAGGACGATCTTGCGTCGGGCCTCGAGGAGGCCCCGCTAATCAACTTTGCCAAAGACGCCGTCCACCTCGACGTCTCCTTGGCGCGGCTCCAGCCGGGTGGCCGGGTGGGTGGACATCTTCACCCCTATGAGGAATCCTTCTACGTTGTCGAAGGCGAGGTTCTCTTCGAGGTTGCCGATCGCTCGTATCTGCTTGGTCCAGATTGCTTCGGATTTGCCCCCGTCGGCACCACCCACTCATGGCGCAACACATCTGATGAGCCCGTCAGATGGTTACGAACACGGTCACCCATCCCTCGCTCTATCGCCCAAGGTACTGGAGTCCACCCGGTCCCGAACCGACCACCACCCGAAACGGGCGATCCGGTCCGGGCCGACGATGTAACCCGTCGCTTTGTGGGCCGCTTTCACGAGTCCCTTCTCAACGAACCGGGGTCTCTGCAGATGAGGGGGTTCCGCTCCCCCGAGCCCACCAACGTCAGTATCTGGATGATGGTCGACGAGGCCATCGGAGCCGTCCACCACACCAAGTTCTCGGTTCGATTCGACCCGACAGACGCCGGTATGACCCTGGGTGGCCAACACTTCCACCCCTTCGAGGAGACCTACTACATCACCTCTGGCCGGGCAGTCGCACATCTTGAGGACGAGTCTTTTGAGGTGGGTCCCGGGGATACTGTCTTCGCCGGGGTGGGAGCTCTCCACGGCTTCACCAACCCCGGCAACGACCCCGTCCGCTGGATCGAGATGCAGGCACCAAATCCCCCACCATCCAACGCCTTCTTCTTCGCCAATGACTGGTCCAGCCGGTAGCCCTGTTTCGTCCCCGGAGGGAGGTGCCGAGCCTGCCAGGCGGAAGTGACGGTCTCCGCCGTGGTGGTGGAGCAGCGGTAGGGAGCACTTTTCAAAGCGGGGCACGTCCAGCCCGGGTTCGTCCCCGAGCCCGTCGCCCGACTCCAGGTGCGCTACCCAGTTCCGACCGTCTTCTGCGACACCCGAAGGCTTGCCGAGGAATGGACCTAGCTTCCTCGGCGCTTCCCAGCGGAGTTGGGCAAGGATCTCTTGGACACCCTCGGAGAGGAGTGAGGCCGCGGGAGTGTAAATCGCAGGGTGCAACACGAAAAGTGTCACAGGGGTGTTTTATGTTGGTTGCATGTGTAGAACGAAGCCTCCCGCCGCCGATGACTGGCTGATAGTTCCTCGTCTCTCCGACCCCGAGGGGGCGTCTGCTGAGGAACGGGATGAGTATCTCATGTTGTTGGAGACGGTCCGCCACGAACTAGAGGTGGAATGGACCCAAACCCTGGCGGTTGCCGAAGACTCCGCCGATCATGACCTGTTCGGGTATCCGTCGATGGTCGCCTATCTGAAACATCGTCTCCGTATGGCGGGTGGTCGGGCTGGCCGTTACGTCAAGAACGCCCGAGCTGCTGGAGACAACCCAGCCACCCTGTCGGCGTGGAAACACCGACAGGTGACATCGGATGAGGCGGAACTGTTGTTTTATACTTCTCGCCGTCTCCCAGACGACTACTCCGAATCCGAAACCATCCTGTTGGAGATGGTGGGCGAGTCCTATGACGAAACCCGCCAACTCCTCGACTACTGGCGCTCCGACGTCAACGACCGAGAAGCCAGCCTCGAAGCTCAGCAGGAGCGTCGCCGCCTGGATGTGACCCGACGACGCAACGGGATGATCGGAGGGAGTTTCGAACTGTCAGAACTTGCGGGGGAGACGTTCC
>WHTL01000189.1 GCA_009377735.1 Acidimicrobiia bacterium | reverse complement strand
GGCACCGAGAACGTGTCCAAAGATGACCTCGTCCACGGCAGAGGAGTCGAAACCCGATCTCTTCATCGCTCCCTCGATGGCTACGCCACCCAGATCCACCGCACGGAGCGGGCTGAGACCGCCTCCGTACTTGCCGATAGGTGTCCGTGCCAGACCTGTGATTACTGAGCGGTTCATGCTCCTAGGGTACCGGACGGCGTTAGCGGATAGTAAGACGACGACGCATACCATCGGGCGATTCGCGGGGGCGGCTGTCCCTATCCGCTGATGCCGAAGGTGAGGACTCGGGCCTATCCAGGAATCTGGTTGACCTGGACCATGATGCAGTCGTCGTGGATAGTCGAAATGCCGGTTTCACGCAGAACGTCGATCAGGTCGGGGCTCTCCGCTCCTGGTTGTAGCCAGACGTTGTCCCATCCGAGTTCGATGACCTCCTCCGCCACCACCTTCCCGACATCCGCCGGGACGACGAAGTCGATGATGTCGGGTTGGGACGGAAGGTCTTCGAGATGCGGTTGGGCAGGATCGCCATCGACGGTTTCTGTGTTGGGATTCACCGCCCAGACGACATAGCCCTTCTTCTTGAGAAAGCGATAGATGATTCCCCCGTACTTTCCCGGGGAATCGGTCGCACCCACCACGGCCACACTGGTCTGCTTGTCCTTGAGAAGGTCTCTCATCTTCCTCTATGAGGATAGGGCCTCCCCGCCACGACACCCTCGTTCTGCGCGTGGAATCTCGCTCTATCACGTTAAAAATCCGCACAGAACGGGTACGGTGCCATCCGCCCCTCGTTCTGCGCGTGGAATCTCGCTCTATCGCGTTAAAAATCTGCACAGAACGGGTACGGTGCCAGGCGGCCGCATTCATCGACATCATGACTTCGCGGGTAGCCTTGTTTGAGTGAAACTCCTCAATCTCGACCATGTCGGTATCGCCGTGCGGGACCTAGACGAAGCCATCGCGGGGTATGCGGATCGCTATGGGGTGGAGCCAATGCACCGCGAGGTCGTCGATCCCCAGGGGGTGGAGGAGGCGATGATCCCAGTTGGAGGATCGTTTATCCAGTTGTTGCAACCGCTAGGGCCCGACACTCCTGTAGGTCGTTTTGTCGCCTCCAGAGGAGAGGGACTCCATCATGTCGCCTATGCCGTCACCGATATCGTGACCGCCCTCTCCCATCTCGAGGAGCAGGGAGCGGAGCTCATCGATCGGGAGCCACGGATCGGTGGGAGGGGTGCCCGTATCGCCTTCGTTCACCCCAAGGACCTGGCTGGCACCCTCACAGAACTGGTGGAGGTGGCAGATTGAGTGAGCCAGCGACTCCACCCGTCGAGATCCGCGGTGGGGCGGACGAGTATCAGGCGGCGGTCATAGCTGCGGTGGTTCAGCTGATCACGGAGGAGGAGCGGGCGGTTCGGTCCCAGCCTGAGCGTCCTCTGACTCCACCCGCCTGGGTCCGGGCTGGATGGGTGAAGAACCCATCTGATCCGTTCCCCGATGTGCGCCCCGATTCCTGGTAGGCCCAGGTCGACGTCGAATCCGCTTCCAAATGTGGGGGCCCAACGTCCGTAGTTCGGGCGAGCGGGTTACCCAGTTGGCCACCAGATATACAGCCACGGTGACCGACCCCGCCACCAGAACCATCAGCACACTGAATCCGAACGGGATGGATCCGGTACTCGATTCACGTAAGCCTTCCCCCAGCCCGGTCATGAAGAGGATGACGCCGAAGCCCGCGGCCAGGGCGATGGGACCGGTAAGAATGGTGCGGACTAGGGCGGTGAGGATGGGCCAGCCTGCCCTGAAGTTGGTGAGAGCGAGCCACACCAGCGTGAGGCTCAGTGCGTAGAGTGTCATGCTCACTGTCGAAGCCAGGGCAAGGCCGTAGATACCGAGAGCGTCTCGCAGCCGCCACCAGATCCCCACGGCGATCACTGTGTTGACGGTGCCTACGACCACCGGCACCCACATCATGCGGCGGGCGTAGAAGTTGCGCGCCACCACCTGGTGGATACTCCAGGCTGGTAGTGCGAAGACGAAGAGAAAGAGGAGATCGGTGACCAGGTCGCCGTTGCTAGCGGTGAAGGCACCACCCCACTCATAGATGAGTCTGATCAGGGGACGGGCCACCACGAACACACCGGCGACGGCGAGACCGGACACGAAAACGGTATTGCGAATCGCCTCCACCGTGGTGATGGTCAGCTCCTCGTGTTTCTTCCGCTCGGCGAGATTGCTCAAGAATGGATACGCAGCCACCCCCGCTGCCTGGGCGATCATCCCCACTGGCACCATGGCGGTGCGGCGGGCGTAGTGGAGGGCACCGATGGCACCCTCGTCGAACTGGCCAAAGAAGGTCGTAAAGGACTCGTCCAGCACGGCGATGGATTGGCCGAGCATGAGCGGAACGGCCATTGCGAAGTACTGCCGAACCGGACTGGTGATCCATGCTGTCCCCCGGGTGAGAAAGAGGCCGCATCTACGGGCTCCTACCCACTGCAAACCGAATGTCCCTACGACAGCGCCCACTACCGCGCCGATGAGGAACCCTTCGGCGCCTCTCACGCCGACAGCGTTTCCTATGAGACCACCGAGGATGATCCCGACGTTGTACAAGAGGGGGGCCAAGGCGGGAATGAGGAAACGTCGGTGGGCGTACTGGAAGGCGGTGAGGAGAGATCCCGATATGAAGAAGATCTGTGCCGGGATGACCAGCCTGGTGTACCCGACGAGCGTCCTGTGGTCGGCTGCACTGATATCACTGAAGATCGCTGGCACCAGAAGCGGGACCAGGAGCCACATGATGGTGGAGAGGACGATGACGCCGATGACCAATAGTCGGAAGATCGCGGTGAAGGCCTCCATTCCACCGTGCTCATCATTCCTTGTCAGGTAGCGGGTGAGGATGGGGATGAAGGTGATCGTGAGATATCCACCGGCGAGAAAATAATTGAGGAAGTCGGGGATAAGGAAGGCGGCGTTGAAGAGATCCACCTCGGCTGATATCCCGAGGAAGTAGGCGATGATGGAGCCACGCACCAGGCCGAGAAGTCGGGAAAGGACCACACTCGCAGCGACCACAACAGCGGCGGCTCCCATACCAATGGCGGCTCGGTTTGCCTCGAGTCCCTGCAAGGGCCGGGTGAGCCTCCCGGTCATATCCCGGGCCGGATCGTGGTCGGCTCAATTCCGGTCACGGCCGAACCGAGTCCAGCTCGTCGAGTACCGAATCGGGTATGGCGATCCCCCTGGATCCGGTTCCCAGGAGGGTCTCCGGTTTATAGGTCCCGTGGAAGTCCGAACCCCCGGATGGCACCAGCCCAAACTTCTCGGCTAGCGCCACCATCCCGCTGCGATGGAATCCGTCGTAACCGCCGTAGTGAGCTTCGATTCCGACCAGGCCGATCGACTTGAGCCAATCCAGGGCGTCGGCGATCTGTGTGGCCCGGTCCAGACCCAGCGTGTGGGGATGGGCGAGGACCGGGACTCCACCGCCATCTCGAGCGAGCCGAAAGGCATCTTCGGGTGGGAGTCGGGGTCGGTCGACGTAGGCGGGTCTACCCCGGGCGAGATACATATCGAATGCCATGGCAATCGACTCGACATGGCCTCGCTCCATCAGGATGGCCGCAATGTGCGGTCGTCCAACTGCGCCCTTGCCTGCCTTCTCGAGGAGTTCGTCGGGCTCGATAGAGATCCCCAGGTCCTCCAATCGCTGCAGGATGATCCGGTTGCGGTCGTCTCGCCCCGCTCTAAGGAGTGCAAGACGTTCGACGAGTTCGGAGTCGGGGTCGATGTAGAGAATAACCACGTGGAGGGTCCCCGGCTCCCACTCCAGGGATAGCTAGACGCCTGGTATGAGACGCAGCTCGACAGTGGCGGCCGCCTTTGCGGCCTCGGCGACTCCATCCAGGGTGTCGTGGTCGGTGAGGGCCATCGCGGACAAGCCGATATCCGCCGCTTCCACAACGAGTTCCGACGGGGTAAATGAGCCGTCCGACATGGTGCTGTGAGTGTGAAGATCGACCGCCATCGTGTGGGTGCAAGGGTAGGCGGCCGCGGACGCGTCTTAGGGTTCCACCGTGATTTCGACCGACTCGATGTAGATGGTCTCCAGTGGTCGGCTTTCCTCCACGGTGCCGACCTGGGTCTGGACGTGCACCTCTTCCATCGCCTCCAATGTCTCGATCCCGCTCACGACGGTTCCAAGGATGTTGTGGGTGTTGGGGAGGGCGGCGGCTTCATCGCCACTGGCTATGAATAGGGTGGCACCGGTGGTTCCCGGCCCCCGGTTGTCCAGAGCAACAACACCGGGCTCGAATCGGAAGTCGGACGGTGGAAAGTCATCGGGGACTCGGTAGCCCGGGCTACCGGTGCCGTCGGCATCGTGGTCTCCCCCATAAACCCCGAGGTCGTCGGCCACACGGTGGAACATGGTGCCGTCGTAGTAGCCCGAGCGGGCGAGGAACACGAAGGACTCGACGGATGCGGACGTGGTTGGCGTTAGCTCGATCTCCAAAGGTCCACATGAGGTTTCGATCAGAGCGGTAACTCGGCTGGCGTCGGCCAGGTCGGGTTGTGGCTCGGGCTGGCCGAATGTCTCGGTCGACTGCGGTTCGGGTGCTTCAGCGCCACAGGCGGCGTCTTGGCGGAGATACTCCTCGTAGCGTGGAGGTTGGGAATCGGGGCGGGAGCCGAAGAATTGGACCACAACCGCCACCAGGATGATCGCCAGTCCGATCCCCAGCCCGAACCCGAGCCGCTTCAGCAGCTCCCGTCTGCTGGCGCGTTTCCTCTCGGCCTCACGGACGGCGGCTCTCCCTTCTCTTGCTGCACGGCGGCGATCGGACATGAGGGGGAATGGTAGAGGGGGGTTGACTCTTGGTGGGCACGGTGGAGCGCTACCGTTCTGGGGAGTCCGCGAGTAATCAGAATCCCCATGTCTCTTATCGTCCAGAAGTACGGCGGCACGTCGGTTGGCTCCCCCGACCGAATTGACCGTGTTGCCGATCGCATCGCCGAAACGTCCGGCGATGGTCATGATGTCGTGGTGGTGGTGTCCGCAATGGGCAAGACCACTGACGACCTCATCGACCTCGCCGAGACCATCCACCCCGATCCTCCCAAGCGTGAGATGGACATGTTGCTCACCGCCGGGGAGCGGATCTCCATGGCCCTGTGCGCCATGGCCGTGGAAAAGCGGGGTGTCGGGGCGGTCAGTTTCACCGGGTCCCAGGCGGGCATCCTGACCGACGCCTCCCACGGTTCGGCCCGTATCGTGGAGATAACCGGAACCAGGGTGAAGGAGGCCCTCGCCGAGGGAAGGGTGGTCATCATCGGTGGCATGCAGGGGGTGGATCCACTGAAGAAAGAGGTCACCACCCTCGGGAGGGGTGGCTCCGACGCCACCGCTGTTGCCGTCGCTGCGGCGTTGGGGGCCGACGCCTGTGAGATCTACACCGACGTCGACGGTGTCTATACAGCCGACCCTCGAATCGTTCCCGATGCGCGCAAGATAGATGAGATATCGTTTGCCGAAATGCTCGAGATGGCGGCGGCAGGGGCAGGTGTCCTCATGTCACGGGCGGTCGAGTTTGGGCGAAGATTCAACATTCCCATTCACGTCCGGTCGTCGTTCCACGATCGCACAGGAACTTGGGTAAAGGAGAACACGATGGAACAGGCAGTGATTTCTGGTGTGGCACATGACCGATCCGAGGCGAAGGTGACAGTTCGCTCAGTGCCCGACCACCCCGGAGTGGCCGCCGCCGTCTTCGAACCCCTGGCAGAAGCGGGGATAAACCTGGACATGATCGTTCAGAACATCGCCCGTGACGGGTCAACTGACATCAGCTTCACCGCACCCATCTCATCCATCGACAAGGCCGAGACGATAGCCAAGGCGACCGCGGAGGCCCTTGGTGCAGAGGGAGTCAGTGTGGAGCGGGGAGTGGGGAAGGTCTCCCTGGTGGGCGCCGGGATGAAATCCCACCCCGGAGTGGCTGCAAAAGTCTTCTCCACATTGTCCGACGAGGGGATCAACATCGAGATGATTTCCACGTCCACCATTCGTATCTCCTGTGTCGTGGACGCTACAAGGCTCGATGACGCGGTCAAGGCTCTTCACGCCGCTTTCGAGCTGGGTGAGGCTGCCGAGGAGGTTGTGACGGCATGAGTCCCGACGTCACGAATCCAACTGTTGCGATCGTCGGTGCCACGGGTGCAGTGGGACGGACGATGTTGGCGATAGTGGAGCAACGAGAGTTCCCTCTTGGCGACCTCCGATTGATGGCGTCGGCCCGTTCGGCCGGGACGGAGCTGGACACACCGGTGGGGCCGAGGCGCATCGAGGATCTGGAGGCGGCCGATCCAAGCGGAATCGATATCGCCCTGTTCTCAGCTGGAGGCGACCGCAGCCGGGCTTATGCCCCCCGGTTCGCCGAGGCCGGTGCCGTTGTGATTGACAACTCCTCCGCCTTCCGGATGGATCCAGAAGTCCCCTTGGTGGTGGCTGATGTGAACGACCATGCCATCCCCACAGGCGCGGGGATCATCGCCAACCCCAATTGCACCACGATGACGCTGATGATGGCCGCGGGCCCCCTCCATCGCGAGGTAGGGATTCGAACCATCGTGGCATCCTCCTATCAAGCGACAGGGGGGTCCGGCCGGGCCGGAATCGACGAGCTGATGAGTCAGATTCCCATCCTCGGCGCCGACCCCGAACCTCTGATCGACGGGAGTTGGAAGGACCCTGGCTCAGAGGTGTATCCCCGTCCAATAGCCTTCAACGTGATCCCACTCGCCGGAACGATCGCCGCCGAAGAGCACACCGACGAGGAATGGAAGATGGTCAATGAGACCCGCAAGATCCTCGCCGCTCCCGAAATCCTGGTCGAGCCGTTCTGTGCTCGGGTCCCTGTTGCAGTGGGTCACGGCATATCCGCCACGATCCGGTTCTCCCGTCCAGTCGAGGTCGATGAGGCCCGTGAGCTGATAGCCGCTGCCCCCAGCGTCGAGGTATGGGATGACAAAGTACCCACCCCCCTGGACGCCGCCGGCCGTGACGAAACACTGGTTGGCCGAATCCGACCCACCCTCGGAGAGCCCGGTGGCATAAGCCTCTGGGTCGTGGGCGACAACCTACGCAAAGGCGCCGCCCTCAACACCATCCAGATAGCCGAACGCTGGCTAGCCCGAAGCTGAGGGGACATCTGCGAGCGAACTTCTATGTCACACGTGTTGCGGACCGGGTGGGCTGCAACGGGCCACGATCAGAGACGTCCAGACATGAGAGGTTGTGCAGATGCCGTGGTGGTGGGTAGGAAGCCCACACCGCGGCAAGCAATCCACCAGCGAAACCCGCGGCTAGGTAAAGCATCGGGTCGAGGTCGCGTCGAACCCGACAACCACCGAGACACAACAGACAGACACCGGGTCGCGGAGGTGTGGGCTTCCCCTGAAACCGTGGAGGCATGCACTATAAGGAGAGAGCATGTCAGAGACACGGAGAAAGTATGACCCGGAGTTCCGTGAGGGGGCTGTCCGGATCGTCCGGGAGACGGGCAAACCGATCGCTCATGTCGCCG
>WHTL01000341.1 GCA_009377735.1 Acidimicrobiia bacterium | reverse complement strand
GGGCCGTATGGGGTGTAGGGGACGGAGTCCCGGGCGAGGCGGTGAACCGCGACGACGTCCAGCTGCTCGACGAACTGGCCACGACCAGTATCAGGGCGGGAGGCACGTAACCCAAGCCTGAGTTCCGAAATTTCAAACATGGCGAGCACGAGGCCAACGTGAGACTTCGCTTGCAATCCCAGTGAACCCGTTGGAGCACCTCAACCTGACAGACGGAAACCGGGTGTCGCAGGTGAGGTCGGACGGCCCCGACCACACGAGAAGCGAGGAAGAGGCGGCCGTGGGGGTCTGGGGGCGGAGCCCCCAGTCAAAAAGAGAGTAACGGCCGTCCCGTTTGAACCCATTCATCCCGAGCCAGGGAGTGGTGGAGTGGGGATGCGGCAAAGGATGATGGTGGGACGACCGTTACTTGGGTACCACATTAGCGTTTGTTCGCACGGTTGTCATCCATCGACGGAAAATCCGGATGCCGGGGTGGTGCCGGAGGTGGGATTCGAACCCACACGCCCCAAGGGGCACGAGATTTTGAGTCTCGCGAGTCTGCCAGTTCCTCCACTCCGGCGGAGGGCTGACACCGAAGTCTAGGTGACCGGCCGCGCCCCTCTATCGTTGTTTGGGTGCCCCCCATCGGAAATGCGCTGGAATTTCAACGGCCAGCGACGCCGCTTGCTGCGTCCTCGTCCTCGAAGCACCGCAGAACGGGTGCGACTTCGTCCTGCGTCCTTGCCATCGACGCCGCTGCCTCGCCGAAATTCGCGACCGCATTTACGCTGGAGAGCACCTGATGAAGATGATCGAGCGACGGATATTCCGGCTCCAGGACAAAATCGAACGGCTACGTGAGGAAGCCACACTCGTCGCCGCCGAACTAGACCGTCATCGTCTCATCGACGAGGATGCCCAGAGGGATGCGGCGTTTGGGAACTACATCGATGCCGAAGAGGCGCAGCTGACCTCGGCCGACGTGCAGCGCTTCGACCGGTCCCTTCGCACCATCAACGATCGGATCACCCGCCTCGATCAGCAGCGGTCCAAACTTATAGAGCGACTCGATCCCTGAAATCCACGAGGACTCATTGAACCAAGACAAACCAACTCTCGCCCTCATCGACGGCAACTCCATCGCCTACCGCGCCTTCTTCGCCCTACCAGAAGAACTGGCGACCACGAGCGGACAACAGACCAATGCCGTCTTTGGGTTCACCCGGATGCTGATCCGTCTACTCACCGATCATGACCCCGATGGGGTGGTGGTTGCCTGGGACGTCTCTCGTCGCTCCTTCCGAACCGATGAGTATCCCGAGTACAAGGCGCAGCGCTCCTCGGCTCCCGATGCGTTTCGCTCCCAACTCCCACTGATCGACGAAGTGCTCGACGCCCTTCGGATCACCCAACTGCGACAGGAGGGTTTCGAAGCCGATGACATCATTGCCACCCTCTGCCGGGATGCGGTCAAGGGTGGCTGGAAGGTGCTGGTGGTGACAGGTGACCGTGATGCCTTCCAGTTGGTCGACGACGACGTGACGGTGGTCTACACGCGTCGCGGGATCAGTGATGTCGTCATGGCGACCGCCGAATGGATCGAGGACAAGTACGCCATCAAGCCGGTGGACTACGTCCCTTATGCGGCGCTGCGGGGTGACAACTCAGACAATCTCCCGGGTGTGACCGGGGTGGGGGAGAAGCGGGCCGCTCAGCTGATAATCAAGTACGGGACCCTCGATGAGATCTTCGCCCATCTCGACGAGCAGACTCCAAAACTACGTGAGAATCTGGCACTCGCACGAGAGCAGGTCCTCCTCAACGAACGTCTCATGACCCTGGTCGACGACATGGATTTGGATCTCGATGTGGACAGCCTTCATCTCCGGGAATGGGACCCGGATGTGGTCGAGCCTCTCTTCGACAGCCTCGAGTTTCACAGCATGTGGGAGGATCTTCTGGCGGTGACAGATGCCGCTCAGAGGGAGGTGACGATCATGGATGTGGAGACCTTCATCGACACCAGGGGAGTGCGGCTCTCCGAACTGCTCACGACAGCGGAGACGGTAGGTATCGAACCGGTGTTGTCCGATGATGAGATCTGGGGATTTGCCGTGTCGGACGGCGAGATTGCCGTGGCCGTGCCGCTCGAGATCGCACTTACAGGGTTGGCGGATGCGGCGGTGGCTGGTCACGACATCAAGGAGACGCTGCGCCGGTTGGGATCCATCTCCTTCAAGAAGCTGGCAATGGACACAGCACTTGCCTCCTATGTGATCAATCCGACCTCTCGGGAGTATGAACTCGAGGGCATGGCCGAGAAGTACCTCGCCGTCGAGTTGGTGTCGCCCGATCGAGAGGACGACAACACCCTGTTCGATATGGGTCCGGATACCGACACGGCTGGGAACCGCGCCGCGGTGGTGGCACATCTCTCGGGCGTCCTACGCGAAGAGCTGGCCAACCGCTCCGAATTGGAGCTGTTCGAGGAGTTGGAACTTCCGCTCATACCGGTGCTGGCGCAGATGGAATACTGGGGTATCGGGATCGATGTCGAATACCTCGAGGATTTGGGGGAAGATCTCCGCCAGCGTCTCACGGAACTTCGTAATCAGATCTTTGAGACTGCCGGGATGGAGTTCAACCTGAATTCGACCGATCAGCTCCGCGAGGTCCTGTTCGGGAAGTTGGAGTTGCCCGTTACCAAGAAGACGTCCACCGGGCGACCATCTACCGACGCCTCAGTTTTGGAGAAGCTGGAACATCCCATCACCGAGGATCTCCTCCGCTACCGGGAGTTGGAGAAGCTCCGTTCGACCTATGTTGAAGGCTATCTGCCGCTTGTCGCTGACGATGGTCGCATCCACACCCGTTTCAATCAGATGACGGCGGCGACCGGTCGCCTGTCTTCGGATCGACCCAACCTGCAGAACATCCCCATCCGCAGTGAGGAGGGGAGGACCATCCGGAGGGCGTTCATCGCCGACGAGGGGCATTTGTTTCTGGTGGCCGACTACTCACAGATCGAACTGCGCATCCTCGCCCATCTCAGTCGCGATCCCGACCTGGTGGAGATCTTCCGTTCTGACGGAGATGTCCATACCAGCACCGCGTCGCGGGTGTGGGGTGTCCCTGAATCTGAGGTTACGGGCGAGATGCGACGGCGGTCGAAGATGATCAACTTCGGTCTTCTCTACGGGATGGAGGCCTACGGGCTGGCGAGCCGGCTCGGGATTACCCGGGATGAGGCGCAAGAGCACATGGACACCTACTTCGAGCAGTTCCCCTCCGTAAGTGACTTCCTGGCCGGTGTGGTCGATGAGGCTCGTCGCTCGGGATACACCACCACCATGTTCGGGCGACGTCGCTATCTCCCGGAGCTGAAAAGCGACAACTTCCGGATCCGTCAGATGGGGGAGAGAATGGCTCTCAATGCACCGGTGCAGGGGTCAGCAGCCGACATAATCAAGAAGGCAATGATCGACCTCGACCACCGTGTCCATGAGACCGGATCCGGGGCACGTCAACTGCTACAGATTCACGACGAACTCGTCCTGGAGGTCCCCGAATCGGAGATCGAGGATGCCAAGTCACTCACCGTGAGCACTATGGAGGGTGTAATCGAGTTGGAAGTACCCCTAAAGGTCGAGCCCCTCATTGCCTCTAATCTGGCAAAAGCCAAGGAGTAGACGCTGGTTTGAACCCGCCGCGCCCTTTGGTGTCAGAATGCCATGTGGTACGCTCGCTGTACCGCGTCGGTTCCGACGTCCGGTAACCCCCTTTGTACAAAGAGGTAAAACACCTACTCATGTCCACAGACCACAAGCCCGCGTCCCAAGAAATGGGTACGCCCGACATCGAAGCCAGCGAGGCGGCAGAGGAAAACCCCGCCCAGGAGAATGGCGTCGAAACCTCCCCCACCGGGGAGCCAACCGAACAGACTTCCGAGGCGGAGACATATCCCGAGCCCGGCGGCACTCCTGAGCCAGAGGCTGCGCCTGAGCCAGAGGCTGCGCCTGAGCCAGAGGCTGCGCCCGAGCCAGAGGCTGCGCCTGAGCCAGAGGCTGCGCCTGAGCCAGAGGCTGCGCCTGAGCCAGAGGCTGCGCCTGAGCCAGAGGCTGCGCCTGAGCCAGAGGCTGCGCCTGAGCCAGAGG